>JAYSTG010000407.1:0-27316 GCA_043719965.1 Saprospiraceae bacterium
TTCAAAAAGCACTTTAGTTTCTTTCTTGGATAAAGAACCTTCCGATTGGCCGATTTTCATGGCATGGGTCAGGCTTATTTCTTCGAGATAGTCACTCCAAATAATATCCAATAAGGCTTGCATTTCATCCAGGTCAAATGTGTTCCGCTTTTTCTTATTCGAAAAGGTGGTTGCACTCAGGTTTATACGTTTAGCTAAAAACTCCATCTTATAGCCTGATTCATCTAAAAGCTGGGGAAAATTATCCTTAAAAATTTTAAAATCCTGGACAATAGTGATCAAAATATTGCATTTTTATTCACAAATATATTAGAATTTATAGACAAAAAGTAATTAGATATTCACTTATACCGACTACTAAATTGTAGAAACCTTAGTTATATAGAAACAAAAAAAATAGTCTATGCTCAATCTCTCGACCATACTCCAGGAAAGTGCCCGACGCTATCCATCGAAAACCGCCATCGTCTTTGGTGATCAAACTATGACTTATGCTCAACTCAATGCCGTAGCCAATCAAGTAGCCAACGCATTGCACAGCATCGGCATTCAATCGGGCGATAAAGTAGCTCTCAGTTGCCCCAATCTCCCTTATTTCCCGATCCTCTACTACGGCATTCTAAAAGCCGGGGCAGTAGTAGTACCCTTGAATGTATTGCTTAAAAAGGAGAGCTTGTGTACCATTTGAAGGATAGCGATGCCAAAGCCTATTTTTGTTTTATGGGTACGGATGTCCTGCCGATGGGCCAAATGGGTCATGCTGCATTTGATGAGCCCCCTGTGTGAACACTTTTTTATGATCATGCCCAAAATGGATATGTCGGCATCGATCGTGGGATGTAAAACTTTAGGAGAATTGTTGCACGGGCAATCCCCATTATATGATACCATGCAGACCTCTGCCGAAGATACCGCCCTGATCATATATACTTCGGGTACTATGTACGCGAAGAAAAAATCATTACCTTAGAAGAAGCTATACGACGCATGACCTCGCTACCTGCACAAAAGTTTGGTTTTAAAGATCGCGGCCTTCTCCGAGAAGGATTCAAAGCAGATATCGTGATATTTGATCCAGAAAAAGTCATAGATAAAGCAACGTATAAAACGCCGCATGCCTATGCAGAAGGGTTCTCAACGGTATTTGTAAATGGCAAGATCACCATCCAAAATCTACAACATACGGGTGCAAAAGCAGGTACGATACTCTATGGAGTAGGAAAATCTAAAACCTGAAGCATTCAATAACTTTGGATCTGAATCATACCTTCATCAATCTGGGTCGACATCTACATTAAATCTAGTGGAGGATAAGCCTGGGATTTTCATGACCTGAGGGATGAATAGCTTAATAGCTTGTTTTATATCACTTAAGATCTGAGTGTTTTTTTCCATCTTGATTAATATATTCCTCAAATAATAATTTCTCAATCTTGGTATGCCAGGCAATAAAGGTCCAAGGATACGATCCCCAAACTGATGTTGTAGTAACTGTGTTAGTTTTAAGCATGCTTGATCAGCAAGCTCAGGCTTTTTATGTTTCACTAAGATTTCTATCAAACGTACAAAAGGAGGGTAATTTGCGACGAGTCTATCCTTCAATTCTTTTTCGGCAAACCCTTCAAAGTCATACATAAGTATATACTTCAACACCTCATGCCGAAGATTAAATACTTGCAGCAACACTTTTCCTAAATTCTCTTTACGCCCGGCTCGACCCGCGACTTGAGTAATCAATTGAAAAGCTCTTTCATTGGATCTAAAGTCAGGATAATAAAAAATAGAATCGGCTTGTAAAATGGCTACCAAGCCTACATGATCGAAATCCAATCCTTTGCTCAGCATCTGGGTGCCGACAAGAATGTCGATCTCACGAAGTTCGAATTTCTCGATCAACTCCAGATAATTTGCTGAGCTCCGAGCAGTATCCAGGTCCAGTCTCGCTATGCGTGTCGTAGGGTATAATACTTTCAGTTCATCTTCGATCTTTTCAGTACCAAAACCCCGTAAAGCAATAGATGATTTTCCACAATCTGGGCACTCTTTAAATAGAGGGCGTTGATAACCGCAATAGTGACAGATCAATTTATTTAAAAATTTGTGATAAGTCAAGCTTACATCACAATTAGGGCACATCGCATGCCATTGGCAGTTAGAGCAATGTTGTTGAGGGGCATATCCTCGTCTATTTTGAAATAAAATGATTTGTTCCTTTTGCCGTAATGCTCGAAGTATGGCATCGTTCAAGGTTTGGCTTATGATGATGGGATCTACTTTAGTTTTTTGTTCTTGATATAAATCAACTAATTCAAATTCTGGTAGTGGTTGATCACTAAATCTTTTTTTAAGTTGAGCTAACCCGTATTTACCATGAAGTGTATGATGCCACGACTCGACAGAAGGAGTGGCGCTTCCCAATATGACTTTAGCACCGGACTGATGTGCTAGCCAAATTGCCGTATCTCTTGCTTGATATCTGGGGCTGGGTTCGTGTTGTTTGAAGGAAGGATCGTGCTCTTCATCGATGATGATGAGTTTTAGATTTTTAAATGGCAGAAATACCCCTGATCGAGCAGATAAGACCATCGGGGCTCCTTGCATGATTGCTTGCCAGGTACTGATTCGCTCCCGTTGACTGATTCGGGAGTGATAAACATACAGGTTGGTTCCGAGTGTTTGTTTTAGGCGATTGATTAAAAAACCTGTCAATGCTATTTCAGGTAATAAATATAAGACTTGACCTCCTGCTTCAACGGTCTTCTTAATAAACTCTGTGTATACTCTGGTTTTACCACTACCTGTTATACCATATAAAAGTGATACCTGTTTACCACCCTCAAAGGAATCTTGTAACCTTTTAATAGCTTCTGACTGTTCCTCGGACAAAGGTGGAAGTTTAATATCAAGGGACTGAATGATATTTTTTTGAACGGTTCTTTTTTCTAAATATAAAATGCCTTTTTTTTCCAATGCCTTCAAAACGGCTGCGCTCAACTCTACATGCTTAGCCAATTCTTTCCTGGATATCTCATGCAATGGCCTGGCGTATTGGATGAATGCCAACATGACTTGAGTTTGCAAGTCTGATTTTTTAACCAAATCCAAGGCTTGAACTAAGAAGTCAGGGTCTGTTCTATACTTTTTATCCAGGAGAATAAAGTCTTCTTTTTTATCACGAACACCGGCTTTTAATTCTTCCTCCACGAGGATTACGCCTTTTGCCGCCAACTGGTCAATTATTTTTTTAATGGATTTTTTATTCAGAATTTTCTGAACATCCTCCACCGTTATTGCTTTTTTCAAAGACAAAGCTTCAGCAATGAGATATTCATTATCATCCAACTCCGTAAAATCTTGTTCATAGTCAGGGTGCAGGGCGATTTTGGAATCACTATCCAGTTTAAATGCAGCTGGCAAGGCTGCCGCCATTATTTCTCCCACACTGCAGCAATAATATTCCGACATCCAATACCACAAATTAAGTTGTGCTTCTGTAACTATAGGTGCTTCGTCCAGGACGGAAAGTATGGACTTATATTTTCGGGGTAACTCCAGCTCATGATAAATTTCTGACACCAGTCCGGAGTACAATTTGCTCCTACCAAATTGAACCTCTACTCTAACGCCGGGTGAGGTCTTTGCAATGAATTCCGTCGGAATATGATAAGAATATACCAAGTCCAAGTTCAATGGCAATATAACTCTCGCAAATAAATTGTGCTGTGGTAATTCGAAATCGATGGTGTCCAATAAAGCCATGAAGGCTGCAAAATAACGAGAATGCCTAATTTTACTGCTAATGATTTTTTTTTGGCTCTTACTTTCAATCTGTGGTCCTATAATCCCGACTGGTGTAATCAGACATGGCGTGGATAAATCTAATAGTTTAAAACTTGCCCAAAACCGTGCTTATGACTGCGTAGGGATGATGAGCCAAGATCATCGAATCGTCGGGAGTTGCGTCTTGATACATTCTAGCATGGCATTGACCGCAGCCCATACATTGACTAAACTCAAATCGAGTATTCAATTACAAGTAAAGTTTGATAGTTTGATCGTGACGGTCGATTCTTTTATTGTACATCCCTGGTATGGGGTGAATAAAGATGCCGACCTTGCTATATTATTCCTATCAAAGCCCATACCCAAGATCTATCCGGCTGTACTTAATAAGTCTAAAAGGGAAGTACATGTGGTAGGTACATCAGTAGGATATGGAAATTTTAGTGTAGCAAATAATCCACGGGATATCGTGGATGCAGGCCGTGTAAAATCTGCTGGTCGGAATGTATTGGATTCATTGGCCGGAAAACCATTGCCAAATCATAAATTGCCACAATTGTATGCAGACTTTGATCACCCTGAAACTACTAGCTTCAATCGCAGTGGGAGTCCTCTAGCCCTCGATATGGAGTATGGCCTAGACGGTGGAGATAGTGGAGGCGGGATGTTCATCACGAGGCGAGGAAAAGAATTACTAGCCGGGGTAAATGCGATTCAAAACAAAAACATCGCTGATATCATCCGGACGAAATCATTTTATGGAAGCTCGAGTCAATGGGTCAGAGTTTCGATATTCAGGAAATGGATAAAAAAAGTTATTAGGAATTACGACAGCAAAAAACCCTGAGTAAGAAGGGTCTAATTTAAAAGTTTGACAAAAACTATGGAACGATTTAAGGTATATCAAAAACAAAATAAATATTTTGAATTATTTATAGATTACCTATCGCTTTTGGGAATTTCATTAAATTCTTGATTTAAACCAGATTATGCCCTAACTTTGCCTTTCCCAAATGCAGCTAAAGTGTTTTTTTGCCGTTTTCTTCCTATCCCTGGCCATATCGATATATGCGAGGCCGGTGGATGGAAAAGATAAACGATTGGAGGCACCACCACCTCGGATCATTCGGACTTGTTGTTCGTTTGGAGTAGATGTACGCATGACTGGTATTCCTTTTGTACGATATAATGATATTACTGGTAGGACTGCAATTGGACCACATAAATTTTTGGGACAAAAGCAAGAAGGAAATGGAATCATTTATACCCGTAAGGGGGGATTCGTAGATATAGGTCATCTACGGGATCAGGCTGACTGGACAGCTTATCTCTATGATCTCATCAAAAAAAATCAACAATATGGCCAATCCATTCTCATCCATAAACTAGGATATGAAGGTGGCCCAAAGCTACTCAAAGTGGCTATTCCCTCTCATCTTACCGAAGAAGATATTATGATCATCTCAGGTCGTATAGCTTATGATCTATCGGTGTGGCACGAAATCGGAACTTGGAATGGAACATCTTATATACCTATGTTGCCGGAGCGATATTCTGCCTTTTCGATTGAGGATGGTTATAGTAATTTATTAGGTATCAAACTAGGCATTCAAGCACTCAAGAGCGACCTGCCCTACGAAGAGGCCATGACCCAGTTGATATCAGAACAATTGGATTATTTGGAAGCATTGCCAGAAAAATCAACTACGCATAATGCTATGATGCTGGTAGAAGGAGATTGGTGGTCACAACGGGAGAAACTGCCCAGTGGCCGAGTGATTAAAAAAAGAGATTTCAATCTTTATCCTTGTGTATATCCAACTCTATTATCACAGTATAATTTTGATGGAGAGGAAGGCTTGAGTTTATGTTTACCAGAACTACCTTTGAAAGGAGACCCTAATCAGTTTTATAGAATAGAGATTCAATTGAACAATAAATTCCCTGTAAAAAACCTCTTGCCGCATGGTAAAAAAAGAATGATCACGCAAAAGGATTTTGCCATGTTGATCTCTTACGCACAAATAGAGTCTGATCTAAAATATGGATCCATGATCTACAAGGCCAGCATTATCAAACCAAAAAATAATCAAAGGAAGAAAACCAAGATTTGACCTTAGAAGCTGTTATTAGCTTTTGTATGTAGCTTATATTTATCAAAGCCTATCTTATCAATGTTACATCACCATATTTCGTATGGAACTTACCATCTGCTGTCGTAAATATGATTTTGTAAGCGTATACACCCACAGGGCTGTCTTGATCTTTAAACCTTCCATCCCACACTGGAATTGCAGGAGTATCCATCGGTAAGTCTCTCAAATCTAAAATCGTAGACCCCCACCGATCATATATTGAAAATCTAACAATGCCTTGGATTAGTCTGGAAGGGTAGATAAATAATCGTTGATTATTTTCTAACTCAGCTTTCGATGTAAAGACATTAGGGATATAGATATTGACATTGGGGTCAACCAAAATTCTAAGACTGTCACGAACTGTACATCCATTATTATCCGTGGCTTCCAAGATATAAAGTGTGCTTTTATCCGGGGAGGCTATAGGGTTTAAACAATTGAGGCACGAAAGTTTACTTTGTGTGATCCATCGATAGGAACTTATATTAAAATTAGCTGAGATTAAAATATGAACTGTGTCACCGACAATAATGGTACGATCTGCTCCAATAGTAAGACGAAGGCCTGTAGATATAGGGCTAAACGCAACGGGTACTGAGGTGGTACAACTTACGCTAGATTTAATCAATACATTGAATGTATCTGATGGCAATGTATTAATACGAATAGGAAAAGATTGGATGACTCGGGTAGGTGTGTTTGGATTCAGAGTATAACTATATGGTGCAGATCCACCAGTCACATTGCGGATGAGTACAGATCGAGTCGAAGTGCCAGTACATCCGGCTGATTCCGTGGTGACATCTGCACGCAAAGATTGTACATTGACCTGAAAATAAACGATACTATCACAGCCGTTACTAGCCTGATTCCTATATAAGATACTATCTCGAGTATGATTTTGATCAAATAAAATACCCCCTAAAATGACAGATTCTCCGGAGCATAAAGTATCTCTAATCATGGTAGTCTTTGGGGCTAATACTTCTAATTGCACATTGATCACACTATCACAACCCGTAGAAGATGCATTGGGAAGTCGAATGATAGCTGTGGTATTGTTTTTATCGAACACTCTATTACCTATCGAAATAATATCATCAGGACATATGGATGATCTCACTAATAGAATCCTATTAGGAACAAAATTAATACTGATAAATCTCAGGGTATCACACGCCCCTACTATAGCAGGTGGGATGGTATCTATGCCAGAAGGTTTATTCATAGTATAACTTTTCCCTCTGATAGTGACGATTTGATTTTCACATGCACTATTTCTAATCGTATCTCTAATCCGTATACAATCTGCACAGGGACTCATAAGATTAAATACAAGGGTATCACAACCATTTAAATGCGTCACTCTTGCCAGGAGGCCATCACTAAAAGGTATAGGCGGCGAGATATAGACTGAATCCTGAATGGTTCCTCCTCCAGTCAATATACGGTAAGGATCATTGGAGTTAGGATTAATTAAGCGAATCCTATATTGATACGTGCGCGTTACAAAATTACATGTCGAAATAGTATCTCTTGATGAAATAAATCGAACAGCGCGGAAGGTGCGAGTCCCAGCATTACTCGTAATCTGCATTTTGCATCCACCAGCATCCACTATACTGTCTATTCTAATCGAATCTCCAATAAGTCCAAAGGAGACAGAAAGGGTAAAATTTGGAGAGCTGGATTCAAATACGGATGAAACATTTCCTTTATAAGAATAATGCACTTTATAGGGAGTATTTAATGAATTCATTATCATCCGAATATCAAGTTGCTGTTGACTAGGTGGTGCGCATTCAACAGCTTTATCATTGAGTATAATGACTGACCCTGAACCCACTCGAATGATAGCCGTATCGCTATAGGTACACGAATCTTTTACAATGGTATATTGAATGATGTGATTGCCTGGTCCTGCGATGGATGGGCTAAACACATCTCCTACCATGCCTGGTCCAGTCCAGCTCGTAGTAATATTCGTATCCCCTGGACTCAACCCAACGCTGACAGCAACCAGTGGTCTTGAGGCATCACCACTACAAAAAAGTGCTTCATCTGCTATACGAACTGTAATAGGGTCGCAAATTTTGGTTCTACAAGTCAATGCTGCAGCTAATCCATTGCCGCAAGCTGTCGCTGCTAATGGAGTCACCCTTATGCTTATGACCTGTCCAAGTGTAAGATTACTAAATATCATAGCGTTAGGGCTTCTAACCCCCGTAGGGCCTTGTAATAATTCAATACCATACTCAGTGACTCCAGGAGTGACCTCCCAGGTGAATACTATATTGTCAGGGCCTTCAACACAGTTCAGATTAGTCAATGGTGTCAACTGAGGAATCACACTAAAATTCTTACTGACTTCGGGGCCAACACAACCAGCTGCTGTAGCTTTAAGTTTAACTGAATACCGGCCGGAATCTAATTGAATAACTTGCCTCGCTTGATCCGCAAAAATTATGGATGAAGGTTGATCCAAACTCCATTGAAAGTGTGTGCTATCATTTTTTAGTCCGGTATGTACGAGGTTAAGCCTTTGATTCTCACAAAAGATAGAATCGGCTAATAAAAAGTCCGAGGTAATACTATCCTGAATATTAATATTGAATACTTGCTCTGCAGGGCAAATTGAAGAGGATTGATACATGAAAAGTCTTGCCGAAGTATTAAATGTTACTCCAGGAGCAAAGGACCTTCCTTGTCCCTTTTGTCTATCATAATATGCTACCGAAGTAAGATTGGACCCTGTAGGTGTCTGAAGTGTATACGATTTACAAGTATTAACTTCAGGGATACTATCAATAGTTGGCTTGGGTAAAATCGTGATATTAAATGTATCCTCATCCCAACAACCGCCAGGATCTCCATCCCAAACATATAGGGTCATCGATTGATCTATAAACTCTCTACCATTCCCAAACCAGTCCTCCCCTTGACTCAATGAAATTGCGTGATAATGTTCTCCACCAGTTAGAAATTGCCCTCTGATGATCGGCAATAAAAATTCATTGCAAACTGTCGTATCCGGTATAGGAGTAATTATTGGAGATTTAATGATTTGTATTGTTACAAAATCTTGTACAAAACATGAAGTTTCTCCATTACGCATGACCAATAAAGTATCACGTGGGATCCATGTACCAGGTAATAGGAGGCGATTATTTAATATAGTATAGTATCCAAGCAATGGATATCCGGATGGCGCAGGCAGTCTGACAGAATCACAACCTGTAAAATTTCGTTCCGCTGGGAGATCAGGTAGTGGAGCTATATTCACAAGTATGGTATCTTGAGTACATGGTTGAGAAAGGTCCAAGACATAATAAGGTCCGGAATTGCTCACGGTGGCACCTGGTCTGTATCGAACTCCTAGCCCATTAGGTTGATCAAAATAAAAAGTAGAATCTGCATCAAATCGAGTACCCTCGATTTTAGGTAATGTCGCAAATACGCATCCATTGAGGTCAGGGCCTTTTAAAAATTGCGGGCCTTGATCTATAGAAAGTCTAAAGGTGTCTTCGTCATGGCACTGAGCAAAATCACTATACGTATAATATGTACCTGCAATCGAAATAGGATCTCCGATACTGTATTTGATACCTTGACGGTCGGGCAAAGAATACACCGCTTTATTAAAAAATGAAGACGGTTCTATAGTAGGTATAATATAGGATTGATTGCATAATATACTCGTGTCAGGAAGGGGATCCGATTCTACAATAGTAATAAATGGAATGATAAATGGGATTTCACTTACACATTTTCCGGTCCTATATTGAGTACTGTCGTATGCATAAAGTGGCTTGGAATCATATAAATAATTTCTTTTAAAGGCATGCACAGTATCCCCAGCCTTGTATCTTTTACCTCGACCACCCGGCTCGGAATAGTAAGCTTCAAAACCAGTCAAAAAATTACCAGTGACCTTGGGCAATGAATCTAACACCGGATCACAGATAGTGATGCTTGCAATAGGATTAATGGATAAAAATCTTCTCGTCAATACGATAGAATCCTGTACTAAGCATCCTGGCAAACCTGCATTGATGTATAATTTCATACCATCTGGAATGATGGATCCTGGGCTAAACGGAAGTCCAGAACGATCTAACTTGGTATTATAAGTGATCGGAAGTGAAAAAGTAGGTAATCGATAAGTCGAACAAAAAGTATCATTCCTAAAAGTATCTTTGGGCAATACCACTTTCGGTGTCAAGGTTACAATAAAAGTGTCTTCATCAAAACAATTTCCAAATTCATCATAGCTATAATATCGACCAGCCGTAGTCAATGTTGTACCCGCGGCTATAGGAGCACTTCCCTTATTGGGCGCTGAATAATATGCTCTGTTTATTGTAAGATTATTCCCTACTATGGGAGGATAGATATAATTTGTATTACATGGAACTGTAGTGTCTTTAATATTAGTAATATTAGGGGCCCCACGAAATTGAAGCTCTAGTCTTGCTTCATCCGGACATCCGAACCTTGTGTCATATGGATATAGAATTTGAGCGCTCTTAATGGTATCCCCTTGAACATAACTCACGCCTCGACCGGCTGTTTGTGTCCAGTATTTTTCATTGCCAGAAAGATTCGTCCCTTCTATCTTAGGCAATACAAAATAGCCACAAGTAATGTCAGTCCGATCCATGGTCGGGGCTATCACGGGGCCTGTTGAAATACGAACAAGAAAAGTTTTTTCTATTTGAGTCGAAGGAGGGTTACAACTATTAAAATCATTGGCATACAATAAGATAGAATCATACAATATGGTTCCAATGGTATAACTTGTTCCAGATCTGCCGGGTTGAGTAAAATATCTAGCATTACCCGTAAATATATCTGAGATCTCAGGTAATTCAAATCCAACTGCTTTACAAGTTAGTGGTGATAAATTGGGAGTAATGAAGTTTGGTTTGTTACAATCTAAAGATACAGGAATGCACCCATCAGATAATTCATAAACTACACTCCCATCATCCATGACAGATAGGTAAGCCCCTGTCACACCATCTAAAAGGTTTGCATCAAATGAATATAGTCTGTTACATCCACCAAAAGTGACATTGATATTTCTTGGACAGCTAAAGGAACAACCTAGTCTATTCAAAAACATTGCAGTAGAATTTGAAGCACCTGCTCCTCTAATGACAAATACCGGTGCTTTACCGCAAAGTGGTCGCAAATTAGTCCTAAGGGCATCAACATTTGGATTAGGATCTATAAATGCCAGGACTACACTACCGGGTGGTATGATGCCATTGTAAGGAGGGCTATATGGATTTACAAATACTGGGCTAATACAAGGCGTCGTCTTGGCATTCAACGCATCTAAAAATAACTGAGTAGGAGCCTGAAACCCCCCTCTCGAAATGGCATCTACATTAATAGAAGTGGCATTTGTATTTAGATTGTAAACATCTCCAGCGATAAATTGGAAAAATTCGTTTCCTAGTTCATTTAACCCGCAGGCATCTACCTGGATCCGCACCACTTTAGGAGCGTTGACGCATTGACTCACCACAACATTCACATTCATGAAGCAGCACACTACTAAAAAGGGTATTAAGTATCTCTTCATGAATTTTTAACGAGCCCTAAAATTATACATATTACATCAATTTTACATACATTAGCTTTATAGCTGATGTTATCGTATTGTTTCTCAAGATTTAACATTTGACTTAATCTGCCTCTAAAAAAGCTATTTTCAGGGGCTTTATCATGCTATAACGTAAGATCCAGTCTTGAGATTGGACTGGCGACCATATTAGTTAATAATAAATGTGAGTGGGCACGTAATTATTTCAGTACCAATTTTCTACATTTGTACCCGAATCTAACTTACATGTCTCAAAATTTGAGTGAACAGGAAATTATCCGTAGAAATACGCTGGCCGAAATCCGCACCGGAGGGATAGACCCATATCCTGCTTCTTCATTCATAATCAGTACAAGTTCCACGACTATTATCCAGGGGTTTGACCAGGACCCTGAAGCTTTTAAAGCTATTTCGATAGCTGGTAGATTAATGATGAAACGGAGTATGGGCAAAGCTTCTTTTGCTGAACTTATGGACAGTCACGGTCGAATCCAACTTTACCTCAAAAAAGATGAATTAGGTGAAATCTATGAACCATTATTTACTAAATGGTTAGACTTGGGTGATTTCATAGGCGTCACAGGGTATGTATTTCGCACGAAAATGGGTGAGATTACGATTCACGTGCAGACACTGACCTTACTCTCAAAATCATTACGAGTATTGCCTGTAGTCAAAACAGATGCAGAAGGTCAGATCCATGATGCATTCGTAGACCCAGAGCTCCGGTATCGAATGAGATATGTAGATCTATTAGTCAATAGTCAAGTAAAAGATATATTTCTCAAACGATCAAAGTTAGTCAGCATTATGCGTCAATTTTTTGATGCTAAAGGTTGGATAGAAGTCGAGACACCGGTATTGCAAGGTATTCATGGAGGAGCTGCAGCAAGGCCCTTCCTTACTCATCATAATACGCTTGACATCCCGCTTTATCTACGGATAGCTAATGAACTTTACCTCAAAAGACTCATAGTGGGAGGCTTTGAAGGAGTATATGAAATCGGTAAAATGTTCAGAAATGAAGGCATGGATCGCACCCATAATCCAGAGTTCACTAGTATGGAGATCTATGTGGCTTATAAAGATTATGATTGGATGATGGGCATGGTGGAGGAATTAATAGGATTAATTGCAAGGACCTTGCACGGAAGCTCAGCTGTGCCTTTTGGAGATCAAATCTTACAATTCCAGGGGCCTTATCGTAGACTGAGCATGCATGATTCCATCAAAGAGTATACCGGAGTAGATGTATCCACTAAAGATGAAGCCGAATTAAGAATACTCTGTAAAGAATGGCTTATTGAAATAAATGCTTCCATGGGTGTAGGCAAATTAATTGATGAAATATTCAGTGAAAAAGTCGAGCACCATCTCATCCAACCTACCTATATCATAGATCACCCGTTGGAGATGACACCGCTGGCCAAAAAACATCGATCTAAACCAGGCTGTGTAGAACGATTCGAGCTGTTTGTCTGTGGCAAGGAAATTGCAAATGCATATTCAGAGCTCAATGATCCGATCGATCAACGGGAGCGCTTCGTAAGCCAATTGCAGTTAGCTGCAAGAGGAGATGAAGAAGCTATGACGCTGGATGAAGATTTTCTCAGGGCTTTGGAATACGGTATGCCTCCTACCTCAGGACTCGGTATAGGAATAGATCGACTAGTCATGCTCATGACCAATCAGGTTTCTATTCAGGAAGTACTATTTTTTCCACAAATGAAACCAGAGCGATTGAATTGACTTTTTTGAAAATAAATAAAGAAAAACCTTGAAAGAACTGAAAGATTGATGTGTATGGAGTTAAAAATTACATTTTTAAAAAAAATTATTGGTTTATTAGGTCTTCAAACTCTGTTTGTATTCGGTTTGAATGCAAGAAATCTCTCATTTAAAGAAAGAGACCCTATCAAACTTTTCACTCTTGATCGAGCTCAGGAGCTCAATTGGCGGGCGCTTCGATCCAATAAAGCTGTGCGTATATTCAATTATGATCAAAGCCAATATCAAGCACTCAAATCAGAGAGACCAGCCAAATTGGACATGGTCATTCCCACATTGGACGGCGATATTGAAATAGAGCTGATAGCAAATCAGGTATTGACTGAAGATTTCGTGCTTTCGACCGATAAGCAACGAAATCTTTATTACAATCCAGGCTTATATTACAAAGGGGTGATTAAAGGCAAATCCAATAGTGTGGTCGCCATCTCCCTTTTTGATGATGATGTCATGGGTGTCATTTCAGAGAAAGGTGTAGGCAATCTAGTGATGGGAACAAGTAATGCCCTTAGGCGAAATACTTTTATGTTATTTAACGATGGAGACATCGATCAGCCAGAGTTCAAATGTAATACCGAAGAATTACCTAATTGGACCGAAGAAATAAAACCAGGGGCACTCCGGAGTCAAGTGGCCGTTAAATGTATCAATGTATATTTTGAAGTTGGAAATTCAGTTTATACCAATAAAGGAAGCACAACAGCTACTGCAAATTATATATCTGGCATATTTAACGGAACATCTTCGCTATATGGTGCAGAATCTATTACCACGAGTATCTCTGAAATCCATATTTGGACTTCCCCCGAGCCACATAGCTCAGGTGTTGCATTTGGAAGCTCATTAGGATCTTTCAATGGCAATTTGGCTCATTATGTGCGCATGGCGCCAGGGAGTAGTGCTGCTGGAGAGGCCTATGTGCCCGGGATTTGTGGATCACCTTTTGCCTTTAGCGAATTATTTCCAACTTATTCCTACCCGAGCTATAGCTGGAGTGTCAATGTAGTGACCCATGAGATGGGGCATAATCTCGGATCAAACCATACGCAATCCTGTAGCTGGCCTGGTGGAGCTATCGATGGCTGTGTAGCTCAAGAAGGATCCTGCGTAAAAGGTCCAATACCTGGTCCTGGTGGAGGTACTATCATGTCTTATTGTCATCAGAATTCAAGTGTAGGTATCAATTTTTCAAATGGTTTCGGACCCTTTCCCGGCGATAAAATACGGACTACTGTAAACAATGCTTCCTGTGTAGGCACCTCTTGCGGATCTGGTACGATTACCACTTCAGGTTCAGGAGGTGGTGGTGGAGGATCTTCTACTCCATCTGATTTAGTTACAGCCAGTGTGACCATTACTCCGAATACCATTGCAACTGTGTCTCAAGGATTTTCAGTTTCTTTCAATATCAGTAATGCAGGAGGAGCTGCAGCTGCTTCTACCGGAAGAGTTTATTTTTCAAATAATAATACTTTATCAGCGGATGACCCGACTGTACTCAATGCTAGTATACCCGCTTTAAATACTGGCGTAGGTGTAAGTGGAAGTTTTAATACTACCCTCCCCTCAAACACCTTACCCGGAGTTTATTATTTTATAGTATGTGCGGATGCCACCAATACTATCACAGAGTCCTCTGAAAGTAATAATTGCAATCAAGCTAGCATCACCTTGAGCAATACGCTACCTACACCTCAATCGTTTCCTGATCTGGTATTGGCTGTGTCATCCAACATTCCTTCAGTGATAACAGCAGGACAAAAAATTGATATCAATGGATCCATCTCTAATAGTGGCAATGCTACCGCAGGTACTTCCATATTATCCATCGTATTTTCTGCAGATGGTATATTTTCCTCTGATGATACCAAGTTACATTCCAGCAATGTGGTCATTTTAAATCCAAATGGCAATAGTGGATTTAATACCACAGTGACACTCCCATCCCCATTGAATACTTCAAATTACTTTATCATTGTATGTGCGGATGAAAATAATACCGTAATTGAATCTAGCGAAAATAATAATTGCATTGCCTATGCGGTAACTGTCGCACCCGTGGTGGTAGAAAAACCCAAACCTGATCTAACTATATCCGCATTAAAAACAAGTCTGACTACGGTGCCGCTCGGTACAGCATTTACGGTCTCCTGCACCAGCACCAATAATGCACAAGAAGCTGCAGGCACCTTTAGTAATGGTATATATTTATCCAAAGACAATTCGTTTGATGGAGTCGATCAGTTACTTAAAGAATCAAGCGTGGTGAATGGATTAACAGCCGGGGCTTCATCTTCAACAGATGCACTCATCGAGCAAAAGATAAACCCCGGAAATTATTTTATTATTGTCTGCGCTGATCACAAAGGCCAAGTCACAGAGAGCAATGAATTTAATAATTGTATGGCCACTGCAATCACTATTTCCAATCCAATCCCAGATCTAATAGCTGAATCCATAGTATCCTCATCCGAGTTTCTTGTAAACCAAACCTATCCCGTCAAGCTGAGGTTAAAAAATATTGGAAACAAAAAAACCGAAACTGTAACTCAAGGTACATTGTATCTCTGCAATAATAATTACATCGAGAGTAATTCTATCCTGGTAGGCACGATCGCCATACCATTGCTGGAAATAAATAGTTCGAAAGACAGTACTTTTCAATTTACCCCAAAGGATATTTCTGAAGGCTCTAAATTCTTAATCTTTTGCTTAGACCAAGCCAATAAAATCAATGAATCGGACGAAAACAATAATTGTACGAGCATTCCTATCACGATCACAGTACCACTACCCGATCTGAAGGCTTTATCTAATGCTTCGCTATCCAAGTCGATTGGAAAAGGTACTGCTTTTGAATTTCCCTTTAAAGCGAGTAACATTGGGAGCATCTCGTCTACCTCAGTGAGTACTGAGTATTATATATCTTTCAAGCCGCTGTTAAAAAGCAGTGGCGCATTCAAATTGCTAATTGATACGCTTGAAGGATTGAACCCTGGAGATACACTTCATAAAAATGTGTTACTTCAATTGCCTTCAGCAGCTACACAAGGCACTTATTATCTAAACATTTGTATTGATTACAACAATAAATTAAAAGAGATTTCTAAAGTAAATAATTGTCAAAGTATTCGATTTGTCATTCGACAACCTTTAGCAGATCTCGATGTAAAATCTTTTGGATTACACGACCCCTTGGGTTTGGTTACTGAACATTCGCCATTTAAAGTCAAACTACAGATTGCCAATGGGCTGGAACAAGTGGCTCTACGTGTCGGTGTAAAAGTGCGGTATTCCTCCAAAGGGTCAAAAGATACTTTATTAGTAGCCAAATATATAGTTGATACGCTAAAGCCTGGCTTTGTAAAAGATACCTTATTGGATGTAGTCATCCCTGAAGCAACTCAAGGTAAAGAATTTGTTTTCGAAGTGATACTCGATGAAAATCAGGAGATCACCGAATCGGATGAAACTAATAATAAAGCAACTTTTAAATTCATGGCGGGTCAACCCCTTGGAGATATTGATCTTCAATTATTGGGTATTCCCGATCGATTGATCCATAGTGGCCAGGAATTAATATTGAACTATCGATTGATCAATCCGGGATTTGCAATCGTTGATACTTTTGAAATAATCTCAAAGATCACGGACTCCAGTAGTACTCATACTTTGCTCACTCATCGTGTCGCATTAAACCGTCTCAAAACCCAAGAATCAGACACCATAACATTCAAGTATTCTCTTCCCCAGTCCTGGATCAGTGGGCTATACAAAGTGTCGACTATTGCTGATCTGGACAATAAATTATTAGAACTAGACGAAACCAATAATGCTAGTACGACCGATTTCCAAATCATACAGAGCTTGCCTGACTTATCGATACGAACTATAAAAATTACCGATAGTCTATATAAAGGAGCAAAATTCAATGCAAATATATTCATCAAAAATCTAGGTACCTGGAAGATGCCCGGGACACAAGACTCCATCCTTTTATCCAAAGACAACAAAGCATCTGCTGATGATTTACGAATAGGATTAATCAAGACTCCCGATTTGATGCCCAATGACTCCACGATGCAAACTGCACTAATGCTTATACCAAATGATTTAAAAAGTGGCAGCTATTTTCTAATCGTTTCAGTAGATAAGGCAAATCAATACCACGAAATGGATGAAACTAATAATACTAAAAATGTTTCATTAATTATCCCTAACCATAAAGCCGACTTGGTCCATAATGGTTTACGCCTTTCTAAACCCAATATTTCACAAGGACAAAACTTAGACATCACTCAAATAATACGTAACGTAGGAGAAACGGCGACTGGCAAGTTTGAAATCTCGTATCAATTAAGAGGAAGTGTTGTTCATGCTAAGCCGACCATCTTGTTGCCTAATATTACTCATACTAAAATCATAGGCGAACAAGGCTCAGTAGAAATTCATACTAAAGTCTTGATATCGGATAGTATTCCTGCCGGCATTTATTATTTATTGACTTGCCTAGATGCAAAAAATGAAATTGATGAAATGAGCAGAGAAAATAATTGTGGGCAAATCTTGATAGAAGTCACCAATAAATCTTCACTCACCACAGCATTGAATAAACCTATGATATTTTCTAAAATTACAATGTATCCAAACCCAACCATCAAGCTTTTAAGCATTGAGGGCACCTTGCTGAATCAAAGTGAACCAATAAACTTAAGTATACTGGACTATACCGGAAGGAGGATGCTAAAAGATCAATTCAAATCCACCCTATCGCTCTATCATCAAATTGATGTAAGTCCGCTTGCCAGTGGTGTATATATTATAGAATTAACTTCAAAACACGGCACCTGGAAACAACCTTTCGTAAAGTTGTAGATTCGGTCCGAAGAGATGAATCGGGTCAGTGGAATACTGGACTTTTACTCTTACTACTAGGATGTATCTGGGGAGGGTCGTTTATTTTGATCAAACGCATTCTACCTTGTTATTCCCCGGTACAGTATGCATTGGGTAGAGTCATTGCTACCGGACTTTGTTTTTCGATCTGGCTCCCAAAGTCTGTGCAACAAGTCAATAAAACTCAACTATCCTGGTTAATCGTCGTTGCAGTCACAGGATATTTTTTTTCATATTTGTTTATGGGTTTAAGTCAAACTCATATTTCAAGTAGCCTCGCAGGTATCCTTTCATCACTCAATCCTTTAGCTACTTTTATTTTAGGACTTGCGTTTTTCGGACAATCGTTCAAATGGCAAAATATTGCAGGGATTTCATTGGGTCTTTTCGGTTGTTTATTTCTGATCTTTAGTGGTTCTGCGGGAAAAATCAAGTTTGAGCCCTACAGTATATTCATGCTACTTTCAGTCATCATATCTGGGTTTAGCATTAATGTCGTTCAAAAACATTTAAAAGGAATACCTGCTTTAGTTATAGCTTCTATTTCATTTGGAAGCCTAGTCATCCCAGCGACTATATTATTTTTCATTATTACGGATTGGCAGACTACATTTCAACATGCATCAATTCTTTCATGTACGTTGGCTTTTATGGTTTTGACACTGATCAGTACAGTGGCGGGTTCGCTATTATATTTCCATCTGATTAGCCGCACCGGGGCTTTGTATACCAGTACCGTTACATATATCATACCATTGATGGCAGTATTTTTAGGCCTATTGGATGGAGAATCTATTGGATGGAATGCAATAGTAGGATTAGTATTGATCATTGGAGGTATAAAATTGGTACGAGCTTGAAGATCTTACCACATATTTATATTGCTCATACAGTTCAAAAAGGTCGCGGAGTATTTACTGCTTTAGAAATACCAGTCGATAGCCCAATCGAAACCTGTCCTATTATCATCATCCCCGGATTACAAAGTACCTTCTTAGATCAGACTGAAATTTATAACTATTATTTTATTTGGAAAGATGGAGACCTAGCCATCGCCCTTGGATATGGATCTTTGTACAATCATAGCAGCACACCCAATGCCCGGGTGGAGTATGACTTTGAAGCTGAAGAAATATCCATCGAGGCGCTACGTGATATTCATTCTGGCGAGGAGATTACTATTAATTATATCGACGATGAAGAATTTGAGAGTGGCTTATGGTTTGAAGAAAAGAGTTAGTCTTCTTGGTCGGTTTTAAACCAATCAGCATATATCATATAATTTCGGGCTGTCCGAGTAATGAAGAAATCAAAATTTTCTTTCGAAAGTTCTTTAACTTTTTTCGCAGGCACACCGGCGTAAATGAATCCAGATTCTAACACAGTTTTTTCCAACACTACTGCACCTGCGGCCACGAGGCAATCTGAAGGAACAATCGCATGGTCCATTACGATAGCTCCCATACCGATCAATGCTCTATCGTGGATGGTACATCCGTGTACAATGGCATTATGGCCAATCGAAACATCATTGCCAATCGTGGTCCCAGATTTTTCATAAGTACAGTGAATGATAGCGCCATCCTGTATATTGACTCGATCTGCAATTCTTATAAAATTGACATCTCCTCGCACTACTGCATTGAACCATACACTGCAATCATCGCCTAATGTGACATCACCGATCAAAACGGCATTGTCTGCGAGATATAGATTGCTCCCCCATTGTGGAGTAAACCCACGCACTGTTTTTATGATAGCCATATCTATTCGCTTTTAAAATATTTATAATGAAACTAAATAAAAAGTATGGCTATTGCTAATCTTTTCATTCAAACCTAAACTCCCTCAGAATCACTCAACTCCAAAAAATAAGCTAAAATCCATATCTATTCAAGTATTTTTACGTTTTTTCTACTGAATACATCTTAGCACCAATAAATATGTGTGGAATAGTAGCCTATGTAGGGCCTCGACAAGCTTATCCGATCCTGCTGAAAGGATTGCAGCGATTGGAATATAGAGGTTATGATAGTGCCGGAGTAGGCATCGTAAGTGATCGGCTTAAAATCTTCAAAAAAAAAGGTAAAGTCGAGGTGTTGGCACAATATGCTTCCAACCAGGATACCCAAGGGAATATAGGTATAGCCCATACCCGATGGGCCTCCCATGGCGAACCCAATGATATCAATGCCCACCCACATAAGAGTCAATCCGGCACATTGGCTATGGTGCATAACGGGATCATAGAAAATTATGATTCGATCAAACAAGAGCTGATGTCGCTTGGGCATCATTTTGAAAGCGATACGGATACCGAAGTTTTCCTTCATCTTATAGAAGAAATTAAAAATCAGAATTTTTGCTCATTGGAAGACGCAATGGCCCTGACTTTAAAACGGGTGATCGGGTCATATGTCATCGTATTGCTGGATGAGGAACACCCAGATCGATTGATCGCGGCGCGCAAGGGCAGTCCACTGGTCATAGGAATCGGCGACCATGAGCACTTTCTAGCTTCAGATGCATCGCCCATCATAGAATTCACTAAAGATGTAGTCTATGTCAATGACTATGAGATTGCCATTATCACTGCAGATCATCTCATCTTAAAAAACATAGATAATGAATTGACATCGCCGTTTATACAAAAGCTAGATATGGAATTAGCCTCCATCGAAAAAGGGGGTTATGAGCACTTTATGCTCAAAGAGATATATGAGCAGCCAGATGCTATCCGCAATGGTCTACGGGGGCGATTAAACAAAGCTGCAGTAAGTATCACCTTAGGTGGACTTCAGAAGCATTTGATTGACCTAGTGCATGCAGATCGAATCCTATTTATAGGTTGTGGTACCTCATGGCATGCCTGCCTGATAGCAGAATACATCTTTGAACAACTTTGCCGAATCCCGGTAGAAGTAGATTATGCCTCAGAGTTTCGATATCGCAATCCTGTCATTCGCCCTGGGGATATCGTGATTGCGGTATCACAAAGTGGAGAAACCGCTGATACGTTGATCGCCATGGAACAAGCTAAAAAAGCCGGAGCTATCGTATTGGCTATATGTAATGTTGTGGGTTCTTCGATCGCTCGCATGTCGCACGAAGGAGTCTACATCCATGCAGGACCGGAGATTGGGGTCGCAAGTACCAAGGCTTTTACAGGCCAACTGGCTGTCTTGTGCATGTTGGCGATAAAAGTAGCTCAAGAAAAGAAAAGCATTGATGATGCTACTGCTAAACAATTGATCTTAGGGCTCGATCAGATACCTGGAAAAATTCAAACCATACTCGACCAAGTGCCGGCTATCAAAGCAGTATCCGAGCGATATGTGTTGGCCAAAGATTTTTTATATCTCGGCCGAGGGGTCAATTTTCCCGTGGCTTTAGAAGGTGCCTTAAAACTAAAAGAGATTGCTTATGTACACTCAGCCGGATATCCAGCTGCTGAAATGAAGCATGGCCCAATTGCATTGGTCGATGAAAACCTCCCCGTATTGTTCGTTGCCCTTAAGGACCATTACTATGAAAAAATATTATCCAATATACAAGAGATCAAAGCTCGAAAAGGCCAGGTGATCGTGGTCGTGAATGAAGAAGACGAAGTGATTCAAAAATTTGTCCAACACATTATCAGAATTCCTAGCACGGATGAATTATTGTCCCCATTGCTTTCCGTAATCCCCCTTCAACTCCTCGCTTATTTCATCGGTATAGCCAAAGGGTATGATGTGGATAAACCTCGTAATCTGGCAAAATCTGTGACAGTAGAATAAGAGACTCTACTCTACCAAACCAATACATAAACATGAATACAATCAAACAAGCCCCATTGGATCAATTGGGCTATGGTTATATACCGTCAGAATATTTACCAGAAGGACAAACCGAATATTATCTCCGGGATATGCAATACCGACCTAACAAAACATATCGACATCTGAAAGGTGACGAGATCGAAATCCTGGTACTCAACAATAATACCTCTAATGATTGGAATGAAATCTGGGTATCCGATCAATTTGATCCAAGATTAGTCAAACATTGTCAGTTTTATGGAAGAATACGGATAGGCAAGCTTGAACCAATATACTTGGACTTTCATAATCTAAAATTACCGGTAGGACTGTACGATAGCACGATCTGTAGTTGCGATCTTGGGGATAATGTAGTCATCAATAAAGTTGGGTATATCGCCCATTATATCATCGGCAATCAGACGATCATCGTCAATGTAGATGAACTCACGACGACAGATTTTGCCAAATTTGGCAATGGAATCATCAAATCCGGCGAATCCGAGTCTAGTCGTATTTGGTTAGAAATCTGTAATGAAAATGGTGGTCGTAAGGTGATGCCTTTTGATGGCATGTTGGCCGCTGATGCCTGGCTTTGGTCTAAATATAGGGATCGACCACAGCTCATGGCTCGATTTAAGGCATTTACGGAAACCATATTGGATGATCGCAGAGGTTATTATGGAACAATTGGGGATCATACCGTGATAAAAAATTGTAAAATCATAAAGGATGTTCGAATCGGTGATCATGCCTATCTCAAAGGAGCCAATAAGTTAAAAAACATGACGATCAATAGCACTGCCGACTCACCATCTCAAATCGGTGAAGGGTGTGAAATGGTAAATGGCATTATGGAAGTAGGTTGCAGAGCATTCTATGGTATAAAAGCAGTTCGGTTTTGTATGGCTTCATACTCCAATCTAAAGTACGGTGCCCGGCTGATCAATTCATACCTTGGCAGCAATGCAACCGTGTCCTGCTGCGAGGTGCTGAACTCACTGATATTTCCAGCACATGAACAACATCATAACACTTCATTTTTGATAGCGACTACCCTGATGGGACAAAGCAATGTCGCGGCTGGTGCGACCGTAGGATCAAACCACAACTCAAGAGGCGCGGATGGCGAACTTATAGCTGGCCGTGGATTTTGGCCTGGGTTATCCGTCACCTTAAAACACAATTCAAGATTTGCTTCCTTTACATTGATGATCAAGGGCAATTATCTTTATGAGATAAATCTCAAGATCCCATTTTGTATCGTATCAAATGATGAATCAAAAAATGAATTGGTCTTGTATCCGGGATATTGGTTTGATCATAACCTTTACGCATTAGCTCGTAATGCGGCAAAATTCAGAGCAAGAGATCTGCGCAAAGGTGAGGTCCAGCGACTTGAATTCGATTATCTAGCTCCGGATAGCATACAGGAAATGACCGATGCTATTTTTTATCTTGGCATAGCATCGGCTGGCAAATCCGGTGATATCTATGGTCATGGTATTGAGAATGCAAAACGCAAGACTTTGATCAGAAAACCACAGCGGGCTATAGAGGTTTTCACCGATTTGATTAATTATTACCTTGTAAGGTGTTTGATAGACTGGGACAAAACTTCGCCTGGTGCTATGCCTGGTCCAAAAGCACATACTTGGACCAACCTCGGTGGCCAACTGGTCACCAATCGTCAATTGACAGCCTTGCTTAAAGCGATTGAAAAGGGAACCATCAAATCATGGGATCAGGTGCACACACAGTATCTCACTTTTGATCACACCTATATACAACATAAACTAGAGCACGCCCTCGTATGCTACTGTCTGGTCTATGATAAGACGATGGCTACGATCGATTGGTCAGATTGTATACAACAGGCTATCAAGACCAGTGGTTGGATGGTACGACAAATCATCAAATCCAAAGAAAAAGATTTCATCAATCCCTTCCGCAAAATGATGTATGACAGTCAAGCAGAAATGGATGAAGTCCTTGGTACGTTAGACTCCATTCCGTTTTTAGAATCTGCTAACCAAGATCATCTAACCTTTGTCAAAGCTTGTAGAATACGATTAAAACGAATTATTCCTTAATCTTCGACCTGATCCTATGATTTAACTTCCTAGCCAATACAGCCATAGTCATCAATCGACCTGACAATTCAAATAACGTATTGAATAAGAGTGCAGAAATCACACCTTTGTAAAAAATGGCATCTTTTTTAAGAGTGAATCAGCATGGTCAGTGTGCCATTTAAAAATTTTTAATAACCATATGGCTTAGCCAGAGTCAAAACATTTGTAATTTTGATCTTCAAAAACTCATAAAAAAATATTATGGCAATCAAACGAAGTGCTACGGCTCACTGGTCGGGCAATGGTAAAGAAGGTAAAGGCACGGTCACCACAGAAAGTGGAGTGTTGAGTGCGAACAATTATTCCTACAAAACAAGATTTGAAGAAGGCATCGGCACCAATCCTGAGGAATTGATCGGTGCAGCTCATGCAGGATGTTTTTCAATGAAACTGGCCTTTGTACTCCAAGCTGCTCAGATCACAGCAGAGTCTATTGATACTAGAGCTATAGTCCTCCTCGATCAGGGCACGATCGGTGAAATCCAATTGTATACCCGAGTGAAAGCTGGTGGATTAGATCAGGCTACTTTTGAGACTTACGCTCAAGAAGCCAAAGCTACCTGCCCTGTGAGTAAACTATTGAATGCGATCATTACTTTGGATGCAGAGCTAGTAGCCTAAGTGCAGACTTTTGGTGTTGCTCGATATACTTCAGATCAAATTTAGTGCTTGATCAAAATCATTGATGATGTCTTGAATGTCTTCAATGCCTACAGATACTCGTAAGAGGTTGGCGGGACTGGCACTGTGTATTCCTTCAGCAGATTGGCGGTGGTCAACCAAACTTTCTACTCCGCCCAGGCTGGTGGCATGAGTGACCAATTTAAGAGATGAAGCGAGTTTTAAAGTGGCTTCGGCTCCGCCTCGGACGATAATCGAAAGCATACCACCGTAACCATGCTGCATCTGTGTGGTAGCTATTTCGTGATACGGATTGCTAGCCAGTCCTGGATAGTGCACGTGCTCGATCTTAGCATGGCTATTAAAGTATGTGGCTAGCTGCATTGCATTTTCGCCATGCACTTTCATACGAATGGGATAAGTAGCCATACTGCGGAATAATAACCAACAATCAAATGGTGAGGGCACTGCCCCGCCTAAGGTCTGAAAATCTCTGATTTTTTGGATTAAGTCCGGCCGATCCCGGAGGATGATGCACCCACCTATGATATCACTATGACCGCCAAAGTATTTGGTCGTCGAGTGCATTACGACATCTACGCCCAAATCCAGAGGTCGACAGTAGTAAGAGCTCGCCCAGGTATTATCACATGCGATCAGAATGTTGTTCGTTTTTGCCAGGCTCGTTACTGCTCTGATATCTGTGATTTTTAATGCCGGATTAGACGGGGTTTCAATCCAGATCAACTTGGTACGGTCCGTGATCGTCGCTTTTACCTTGTGCACATCCGTCATATCTACTGCATCATACGTTAAACCCCACCTCTGGTATAAATTTTGTAAAATGACTTTGGTACCATAATAGATGTCATCCGGTATGATCACATGATCACCGGGAGATAAAAGATGAATGATGCTCATCGTAGCTGCCTGACCGGATGAAAAAGCAATGCCTTGATCACCGCCTTCCAACGCAGCCAGTTTGATTTCAACAGCACGCCGATTAGGATTAGATGATCTGCTGTAGATATCTCTTCCGACTATAAATTGACCATCAGCTCCGCGTTCAAATGTAGTGCTCAGGACGATAGGCAAAGTCACCGCTCCAAAAGCGTCATCGACCTGATGACCTTGGTGTATAGCTTTCGTTTGAAACTGCTGATCTTTCATGTTGTAGTCCGGGTAATTATAATTTATAGTGTCTTAGACCCCGACACCATTTTTATGGCAGCAATTTTATACCCTGATTTTCTAAGTAAATTAAGCACCCCTTTAGGCCCACCCAGATGCCCGGCACCCACAGCAAAAAATGTTGATTTCTCCTTCATCATGATAGACATCCGCGGAATCCAATTTCGATTTCGTCGAAATAAAAATAATTCGCCATACCCTCCCACTCCACTGTCCCCATCGACAGAAATTCGTGCAAGTTCATCTACATCTTGTTTTTTATAAAGCCCTATCATCATTTTATATTCCTCATTTTCTTTTTTGGAAGAACGGATGCTTTCCAGTAACATCTTTGCTTGAGCATCATATGGAATACTATCGAATATAGCCAGTTGATCTTCTACGGTTTCCAGGCCGCTGGATGATTTTTTTTGCTCTTTGACTTTGCCATGGATTTCCATTTCATACGATTTGGAATCACCCATGCCTCCTCCTTCTCCTCCGAGATCCAGCGTAGCAAAGGTTGAAAGTAACATTGGTTTCATGCGTTCCAACATCTGCAAAGGCAATCCTTTCAATTCAAAATAGGCAGCTACCTCTGCATATTCTTTTTCTGTGATAAGGTCCTTTAAGGATTTTCCATCTTGCATAAATGCTTTACCAATGATCTTCATCATAGATTCCATGGAAGACATATCATCCATATCTATCTCGAAAATTGCTTGTTCGGCAGTTGCAATTTTGTCTTCTAACAATTGTGGAAAAAAGAAATCTTCTTTCCCAATGATATGAATGGTACCAAAAACATAGGAGGGCTTCTTCAATCCATTACCGGAAATTTCCCACAGTAAGGATTTTTCCAAAGGCATATGATTGGTCTTTTCTGCTGAAGTTTGAATTACCTGCTTGGTACTTGCACATGCTGATAGCAGCGTAATACCCAGTCCAACTAATAAATATTGATATTTAAATTTTTGCATTTTCATCGAATATGGTGTCTTTGATTATAAACTTCATAAAGAGATATACCGGCAGCAACAGATACATTATACGAATCGATCGTGCCGACTTGTGGGATTTTAAAAAGGTAATCACATTTTTCTAGTAATGCCGGATGTACTCCTTCATCTTCCGATCCCATGAGTAAAGCAATGGGCTGATTAAACTCAATTGTATGAATGGGCCCTCCTTCTTTAGAATCCGCTCCAGCAATTTTGATAGCATGAGATTTTAGAAAATCGATGGCAGAGGACAAACTATTTTCTCTGCAAACTGCCACCTTTAATAAAGCTCCTGCGGACGCTTTGATGGCTTCATCATCAATACGTGCTCGATGCTTTGCAGAAATAATGATGGCATCTACTCCAAGTAATT
>JAYSTG010000408.1:0-3483 GCA_043719965.1 Saprospiraceae bacterium
GAGCTGATACTGAGGGAGCAACAATTAGTGAAAAACCCTGTACTTATTAACTAACACGAATCAAAATTGGTAACCTAATGTCAACCCAATGCCCCTATTACGGAGATACGGATTGTTGTCATTACTATTATTAGCGTCTGCATCGAGGATATTATTAATCCCCAAGTTGTAGCGTAAATCTACCGTCACACGGCTTACTTTAATACCTCCGCCAAATGATACACCGAAATCGGCTCTGCTTTGACGCTCACTGTCTGTATCATTACTGTAGCTTACTTTCTTTTCGTCTATAGTTGTTACGCCAGCTATGGTTGTGGAAGTTTTTACTTTACCACTGATACCCAATCCTAAATACGGACCACCATCAAAATAAAAACCAACGCCCGTATTATCCTGCGAACCAAAGTTGAGTTTCAGTAAAACTGGAATTTCAACATAATTAACAAATCGTTCGCGGACTATTTGATTGTTTTCGTTGACTACGAACTCAGATTTACCGCCTTTCTGAATGTACAATATCTCTGGTTGAATCGATACTATACTACCTACAGGCACATTGAAAGCTAAACCTCCTTGCCACCCAACCACTGAGTTGGATTTGTAGTCTTTAATATTGGACTCAAAAGGCTTCTCAGAAAAACTGGCAAAATTAACACCGCCTTTAATCGAAACTTGAGCCGTTGAAACAGTCATCGCCATTAGGCTTAATCCGAGTATTGCAAGAGCTTTTGTAATTTTCATAGTTTGTTTTTTTAATTTATAAATGGTTACAAGTATTGTGTTGTTTGGTTGTGATTGTATTTTATGTGTTATATTAATGCAATGAGTTAGACGCCAAGTAATAAATGCGATTGTAAAATACGATTCACCTAACCAGACGCTATTTAAATTAAGTATGTTAGGAGTATTGTAAAAGCTTGAAAAAAAATTCTATCTTAAAGTGTTAAAAATTTGAACCAAGCCTAATTATGCCTTATCAATGTCCTTTATTGGGGAATAATAACCTCTTTTATAGCAACAAGACAGTTTTTTGTGGTAAAAATTCCACACATTGTCTGATTAATGTGCCTCGCATACTTATTTCATTAAAATGATTATCAACTATATGTTTTTTAATTGAATTGAATCTTTTCTCTCATGTTTTATAGAAATTGTGTCCTTCGTTGAAATAGCGCGTATCTGAGTTGTATCAGTAATGCGCTATTTTTTTTGATGTATTTACCAGATATATTTTTAGACACATAGAAAACAATAGGGCACATAGTTTTCGCTATGTGCCCTATTGTTTTCTATGTGTCTAAAAAAATAAAAAAAAAACAGGTAAAATATGTGGTAAAAGGCTTTTATACTGAGGGGGTATCACTTGCGCAGAGACATATAAAACGGCATTTTCTGCATCAAATCTTTGAGTTTGCCGAAAGAAAGCGGTTTTGCTAAAAAGCCATCAGCACCGGCTGTCCGCGCTTCATCGTCCAGATGAGTCATGGCTGAAACGAGTATAACTTGAGCATCATTCATCTCATGCTTAATATTCGCTATCTGCTGCACACCGAAACCATCAGGCAAGTTATTATCCAAAAGAATAAGCTGCGGATGTCCAGCTTTCATCTTAATCATACCATCTTTAATATTAAGAGCATAATCTGCAATCATGCCGTTTTTTTGTAAAAAGCGTTTTAAAAGCAAACACACATCCTCTTCATCATCTATAATAAGGGCTAAATATTCCATTTTTTTAATTATGTATTTTATATAATCTGTTGCTTTTCTTTTAAGAAAAAACCATTCCATCAAAAAAGCAGGTCAGCCTGTGTTTAATTTTCTACACTTTTCTACACTTTGGGCAATTAATTCATAAGGTTTTAATCAGAAGTCATAATAACAATCCATTCTGCGCGATGGAATGATTTTATTGTATATAGAAACGTGACCATCATTTTTTAAGGATACTTAAATGAATGATGTGGTCAAAGTTATAACTTAATTGAATCAAAATTTTATTTTATCACAATACAAAAATTTTCTCACATGGTATCTGTAAAAAATATTTCCAATTTCCTTGCTGGCGCAGCCGTTGGTGCAGTCGCAGCTCTTCTTTTAGCTCCAGCTTCTGGTGAAGAAACTCGCGGCAAGATCATGAAAAGCAAGCAAGGCGCAGAAGATTCATTTAGCGACATGATTTCTGAAGGTAGAAAGTCATGGAATAAGCTGAAAGGTCGTGCAGTGGACACTGTAGAAGTGGCACAAGATGAGATGGATGATTTCTTGACGCATCTATTAGGTGAAGGTCAAAAAGCATGGAAAAGGACAAAAGCTGCTGCAAGTGATGTGGCTGATGATGTGAAATCTACGGCAAAAGAAACCATTGAAAATGGTAAAAATGCCGTTAAAGATGCTCAAAAAGACGGAGAAAGCTATTACAACAAAAATTCTCCGCAAAAACAGTATTCATAATTGATGACTGATTGCGAGAGTACACCGGAGCGTTTGATGATTCAGACGCTCCGCTTTTTCCTCATAATTTTTTATTAAAAAGTTAAAAATTTGACTGATGGAAATCGAAACCATTGAAAAAAAATCTACTGCCGAACGCCTTGCTGAAAATGTGTTTGACTATGCAGAAAAATCATGGAACCTGATGACGCTCAAAGCTGCCGACAAGATATCGGGCTTAGCGTCTTTTTTGTTTACGGGTTTGGCTTTTTTTGGGGTCTTGATGATGTTCATTGTTCTGTTGTGCATTAGCTTGGCTTTTGCCATCAGTACATGGGTGGGTAGTTATGCTTTAGGTTTTTTATATACGGCTTTGATAGCGTTTGTGGTATTGGGCATTATTGCTTATATGGCTCGCAATATTATTAGATCGTCAGTTATTGATAAAATTGTAAACACTTTATATCAAGATGAAGAAGATTAAAAACTTACAAGAACTACAAACTGAAAAGGCTCGTTTAATCAGCGAAATTGCGCAAGAACGAGCGGCATTAGTACATGATTTCCGAATCATAGCACATTACTTGACCCCCCTCAGTGTTGGTCTGTTTGTAGGCAGAAAATTATTCAGCGGTTTGTTTTCTTCAAGCCATCATAACGGCAATGGCAATGGCAATGGTAAGGCTACTGCTGCTTCATGGCTTACTACCAACGGTTTGGCTCAAAAAGGAATAGAGTATGGTTCGGCGTGGTTGGTATCAAAAATGGTTAAAAATCCTTTGCTCAAGATGGTTACCGTCTTGGGTTTGCCTATTTTGGTGAAGTATTTTCCGGTCATATCAGGAACTGTGCGCCGTTTGTGGTCAAAAGAACGCGCATAAAAATAGGATTACAAAATAACCCTTCACACACTCAATAATTTGTACAGGGAGATGGCAGTTAGGAACGAATTAAAAGCGAACTTGACCAATATTTGCCAATGGTTTGGACGATTTCAGTCAGTTGGTCGAAAGAAGAAGGTTTAGTGATATATGAGTTAGCACCAGCCAA
>JAYSTG010000409.1:0-9694 GCA_043719965.1 Saprospiraceae bacterium
TTCTATGGATAATTTCAAATACCCCTCATCCTCTCCGCGGAACATCGCCAATAGTCGATGTGATGGACAACGATTCAGTTTTTCTTCGTAGATATAATAATCTTTGTACTTATCGCCTTCCGATCCTTTTCCTTTGACCATCTTCGAATACAGCACTGCATGTTTTTCAAATAGATGCCGGATAGCTGATCGGACAAGAGCATGGTCGTTGATGATGTCAGCTATGATATCTCTAGCGCCCTGAAGTGCATCATCGACAGTATCTATGCCAAGCTGTAAGTATTTTTTGGCTTCCAGGGCAGGATCTGCTTGATATTCATTTAATATCCAGAGGGCGAGTGGTTCTAAACCCTTTTCTCTTGCCAGGGTGGCCTTTGTTTTTCGTTTGGGTTTATAGGGGAGATAAAGATCTTCTAATACATTGCTTTCCCAGGTATCGAGGATTAACTTTTCTAATGATGGAGTGAGTTTGCCTTGTTTTTGAATAGTATCGAGGATAGTCTGTTTTCGTTGGATCAGTTCAGTAAACTTGGTAAGTAGTGTTCGTATCGATTCGATCAGTACCTCGTCCAAGCCCTGCGTGAGGTCTTTTCTATATCGTGCTATAAAGGGTGTAGTAGCGCCTCCATGGATAAGTTTAATCGTGGCGATCACCTGATTGGATGATATGCCAAGTTGATTGGATAATATAGGGATGTAATCTGATTGCATTAGATAGGCAATGATAGGACAAAGAATTGGCACTTCCGCCTGATGCAACTATGAGTTAATTACTTCTTATAGGACTCCTACTTTTTACTATTTGATCTGACTTGCTAGGTAGATATAATTTCATTTTGAATTTACCTAATTAACCACCAACTTTGCGGGTTCAATAACAATCAAATGCGAAAATTAGCCAGTATTCAAAAAATCTTATCCTTGCAACCCATAGAAGGCGCTGATGCCATTGAAAAAGCCACAGTATTGGGTTGGCATCTGGTCGTCAAAAAAGGTGAATATCAAGTCGGAGACCTTGCTGTCTACGTAGAAATCGATAGTATCATGCCGAATAGACCTGAGTTTGAATTTTTAAGAGCTCGCAATATGAGGATCAGGACGATACGACTCAAAGGCCAGATCTCTCAAGGTATTTGTTTCCCCTTAAGTTTTTTATCACCTGATTTTAAAGTAGAAGAAGATGCCGACTGTACTGAAGTATTCGGAGTGACTAAATATGAACCACCCATACCGGCATTTTTGGAAGGTATCGTAAAAGGCAGATTTCCTTCCTACATACCTAAGACAGATGAGACCAGAGTACAAGTACTTCAAGAAGTGCTCGATAAATATAAAGGCACTACTTGCTATATCACTGAAAAAATAGATGGAAGTTCAGCTACTTATTTTGTTTACAATGGCGAATTCGGAGTCTGTACTCGTAATCAAGAACTGCTAGAAGACGAAGAAAACAGTTTTTGGAAAGTTGCTCGACACCTCGATATCGAAAACAAACTCAGATCCATCCAAGGCAACTATGCCATTCAGGGTGAACTGATAGGAGAAGGAATCCAAAGTAATAAACTCAAACTACGCGGACAGTCGGTACGATTTTTTAATGCTTATGATATCACAGCCCGCGAATATTTACCTTATGATCGATTCGTGCAATTTTTTAAAGACCTTGATTTGCCTACCGTGCCGATTTTATCTATCAACTATATCCTGGACAATGATATTGATGCCATCATCAAAATATCAGTAATCAAAAGTAAAATCAATCCGGAAGCCTGGGTCGAAGGAATAGTAATAAGACCACTGGATCTTAAGAATGACCCCATCATGACTAGTGAAGGGAGTAGTGGGCGAGTAAGCTTTAAAGCGATCAACCCTGAGTTTTTATTGAAGTATGGTGAATAGGACTTTGTTTAAATATTGGAATCAAACATAACATGCCAGAGTCCAGAAGACATTTTCTGCCAAATCAAAATGTATTTGCCTTGATAGTACCCTGTACATTGGCCGATTTCAAAGATGATGGAGTCGTTCACCGACTCTACTATTAAAGGGGCTAATGAAAGATTATACTTAGGATCATTCATATAGCTATATTCCTGAGTGATGAGATCTGTACCTACGATGACTGGTTTGTGGCTAAAATAAATGGCATCAGGGGTATATAATTCTTGCACTAAGATTTTTGCATTATGAAGATTGCACAAGTGTATCCAATGTTGACGCCTTACATTCAGGTCCTCATTTGGAATTTTGGTATCTGAGGCTTCAGCAAAATACTCCATCTCTATTTTCTTTTGATCTCCACTTGACTTCCAGATGATGAGGTATTTGTATTTCTTATGATCAGGAGTCCATAAGGTTCCTATTTCATAGATAAAGGAAGAGTCGCGAGTAGCAGGCACGGTAAAAAGAGAAGAAATAGAATCAATAGCAAATGGATTAGTTTTATAATGCTGCAAGATCGAGTACTTGCCTTGTATCGCTTTGCCGATGTGGCTGATATTTACCGCTGGATCAGAATATAAAGTATATGAAGTATCGAGTTGATAATTCATAAAATGTTTCCAATGGTTAATTGGCTCAGAGTTATTGAATTTTATAGGAGAGGATACAATAGGAATATTAGTTTTTTTGGAATGGGAGGGTGTACAATGACTGAAGATAATCAGACAAAAAATCAGGAAAAGTACAAAGCTCGATTTAGCTTTGGTCGTTACTTTATATAAAAATTTCATTCAGTATAAAGTTTATCCTAAATTTATTTTTTGAATAGAGTTATCATTTTTCTAAAATCCTTTCCTGTAACTTTCATATGATAAATGCCCGTAGGGATATGACTCAAGTGCATCTGATGCGTAGATCCGTCCGGAATCATGGCATGATCACGCTGTACTATCCGTCCCAGATAATCTATTATTTCGACCGAAGAGATGACACTGCCTTCACAGCGAATGTGAACAAGATCTGAGGTCGGATTGGGCGAGATGGTAATTTTATATTTATCCGATGGGTGATGGGTGGATGTTAAATTGGATAAATGGATGGAATCTGTAAACTCACAATCTAATTTATCAGTAATCGTGACATAATAGATACCATTGGCAAGATTTGATATGCTGTCCTGATTGGTAATCCCATTACTCCACCGTATACTTTTATAGCCAGGCGGATATTTGATTTTTATACTTCCATTATTCATTCCACAGCATGCAGCTTTAGTAGATTTTTGCACGACAGGGTGCGTTGTATTAATACAAAGCACGTTATACTCAAAATTTTTAATAAGAGCTCCTATACGGACGCTGTCTACTTTTATTTTAAATAGTTTATCTTCTGTTAGCGGCATAGTACCAAACGAAGGCACCCAGACTATAGTATTGTCTCCGAACCCTTGAGTGTTTGCCAGTGGTTCCAAGGCGGTGGGAATTATATTGTCTTTTTCATCTCTCATTTCAATCTTCGTACTTGTAAAATTGGCGCCGGGGATGGAAAAAGACCATCTTGGATAGACCAGCGCTTTAGGAAAATATCCAGGATTGGGATAAGCTATAAATTCAGGGATCACTTTAGGAATTTGAGTGGGACCTATGACCCATAAGGCAGTACCATTGTTTGTACTACCGAATCCAAATTCTTTGGCCCTGTGATATAATATCCATCGTCTATGACCTACTGCTGCATTATTAGAGCCCAGATCTTGTATATATTGATTGATAGCGGCAGATGCAGCTGGCCCTGAACTCAAGTTTGATTTGCCTGCTGCTTCTTTCCCAGCTTCTGTGTAACAGATCCAGGTATTGGGTGGCGTATGATTGAGGGTATTATTTGCCCTCATCATGAGTGCTGCCTCCTGACATTTTTGATTATAATCGGATCTAAAGATGATACTGTCTTTTACCCCGGCTAAGCGTCGGAAATAATTTATTCTTATCAGCGTTTTCTCTAGAGCGCTGTTTGATATAGTTCCTGGGATACAACCCGTGACATCGCCCGTCCAGTTCAACTGTGTCAACGTAACTGTGGTCCGATCTATACTTTTGATATAATCCTCAATAAATGCAGTTCGATTACAACTAAGCACACCATTTGATGTGCTTCGGAAAGTAGATCCTTCAAAAGGACTAAAGGTATCTGATGTATGGGTGGGTTGAGCATAAGATAGAAAAGCAACCCATTGAATAAATAGGACTAATAGAATATTGCTTTTTTTTATGGAGAAGTGTATCACGGCTGCTGAGTTTTTACTTCGATATGTATACGAGATGACAAATAATTCATATATTTAATTGAAGGTCAAAATACAATTCCCTTTAACTTCAAGCCACTATCTTCAGGCCAACCATACATGATATTCATATTTTGTACGGCCTGACCACTTGCGCCTTTCAGCAGATTATCCAACATGGAGATGATTAATAACTTGTCTTGATGTTTTTCGAGATAGAGTAGACATTTATTGGTATTGACGATTTGTTTCAGGTCGGGATTTTCATCAGTCAGTTTTACGAAGGGCTCATCGGAATAATATTTAGTAAAAAGTTTTTTAATCTGATCCAGGTCTATATCTAAGGTGGTGTAAATTGTAGCGAAGATACCTCGTGTAAAATTGCCTCGTACCGGAATAAAATGTAGTGGCGCTATAAACTCTGGATATAATTGGGAGAGCGATTGACGGATCTCAGGCACATGTTGATGTGCGAATGGTTTGTATACACTGACATTATTGGTACGCCAGCTAAAATGCAAGGTATCAGACAACGCTTGTCCGGCCCCGGTACTGCCTGTGATGGCATTAATATGAATTTCTGAATTCAATAGTTTTGCTTTAGCTAACGGTAGCAGTGCTAGTTGAATAGCTGTTGCAAAGCAACCACAATTAGCAATATGCCTGCTGGATTTTATTTTTTTACGATTTAATTCAGGTAGACCATAGACGAAATCATGATCAGGGGCAGCTATACGGTAATCCATACTGAGATCTATGACCCTGGTTTTTTTATCCAATTTTGTTTTGAACATGAACTCTTTGGCTTTACCATGACCCGTACACAAAAAGATGACTTCAGGTTGGCCTTCTAATTTAGGACTGAACACTAGATCAGTATCTCCTACTAGGTCAGTATGAATGGAAGATATCAATTTGCCGGCTTGACTTTCACTTACAATTCCAGTCAACTCTACGAAGGGATGATTCAATAAGATGCGAATCAATTCTCCTCCGGTATATCCGGCTCCCCCGACGATGGCTACAGGTAACATAGCACAAAATTAATGAAATAATCAAGTATGGGGCGATGCACAAGCATCAACTTCCTGAGGTATCGAGTAACCATTGTAGATATAGTTCAGCCTGGGAGACGAGATAATAAGGCAAGCAAACACTTTGCCCAATTGTAAAGTAAAGGAAAAAAACTGGTAAGGTTAATGCACAGAAAGACTGTAGATTATCTAGTATTTTGTAACAAAAGCACGGTAATTTTAAATATAAAATGTCATAAAAAGACGGTAGTTGGAGAGTAAGTCCATTCCGTGCCTATCCTATTCATCAGTAAATTATTGGTTAATTAAGAGAGCCTAGGCGCTCCTTTCGCCCCTACCCCTTATCCACATAATTCATATTTTCTTCATTATACCTCGATCCGGTATCAGGATATTTTTCGAGCAAAAGATCCAAGGCAATTAATTCTTCCTTGGATATAATTATATCCACTGCTTGTGCATTTTCTATCAAATACTTTCTTTTTTTCGTGCCGGGAATAGGAATGATATGATCCCCTTGAGCCAGTACCCAAGCCAAAGCCAGTTGTGCAGGAGTATAGCCCTTAGAGGCTGCGATCTCGGCGAATCCTTTGGCAAGCTTATGATTGTTTTCCTCGTAAGCTTTTTGATAGCGAGGCTGCTTTTTTCGAAAATCCTGATCTGAAAGTTCACTTAGATTAAGCGTATTGGTCAACAGTCCTCGGCCTAAAGGGCTGAAGGGAATAAAAGAAATATTTAAGGCTTTGCATAATCCGAGTAATTCAGATTCCACTTCTCTGGTGACTAAGGAATATTCACTTTGTAAAGCGCTAATCGGATGGATCGCATGTGCTTTTCGAATCGTGTTGGAAGATGCTTCGGATAAACCTATATATCGTACTTTGCCCTGAGTAACCAATTCAGACATAGCGCCTACCATTTCTTCCACGGGGACTTTAGGATCGATGCGATGCGCGTAATAAAGGTCAATCACATCCGTCTGGAGTCGAAGCAGACTGGCCTCTATCGCTTCTTTCATATGAGCAGGGGAGCTATCTACTCCGGCGAATGACCCGGCGGAATAAGGTTTGAATCCAAATTTGGTTGCAAGGAATATTTTATTTCTATTGGGTTTTAATATTTTGGATATCAAGGATTCATTTTTACCATTGGCATAGATATCTGCAGTGTCCCAAAAATTGATACCCAGCTCAATAGCTTTTTCCAATGTAGCACAAGACTCTTCATCATCCGGCATACCATAGCCGTGGTTCATACCCATACATCCGAGGCCTATCGAAGAAAGTTGAACGGAAGTATTACCGAAGGTTCGATATTTCATATTTGGGTATTATAAAATGGAACATGAATTAAAGTAAAAGAACCAGATTAGGGATTGTCTCTTTTGATGTGAATAATATTAGCTACCCATTGGTAGGCTATGAAAGCGATCAGATAGATTGTAGTAAGACTATTTAACAATTTATTGGTAACAAATGAATCAATTATAGCTAACAATCCGATGACGGCCATTGCTATAGCATATATAAATAAAGTCTTATTGGCTTTAATATTGGAGAACATTCTGCTACTTGGAATCATCATCGTAAGGCCATAGGCTGCAAGGAGCAACCACACTGCGTTGCCGGCGAATAAAAAAACAAGACCGCTTAACACACAGATTAACACACAGATCCCCACAGCTGTCGAACTTTGAATCTCTTCCTTTTTTAATAGGTAACGACCATAAGGATGCAGCCGGAGAAATAAATTACTAATAGGAGACATGACCCAGGTAGAAAAAGCAAATAGAGCCAACAAAATAAGAATCGGAACAATAATTGGTTGAATAACAGGAAAATTATTGGAAATCGCTCGTAGAATTCTTTGACCAAAAATAAAGGCTATGAAAAAAATGATTTGAAATTTTCCAGATAGATTACTTATCCAAAAAGAATATTTCAGAAATCCTCGATACAAGATGTTATTCGCTTTTAATGCTTCCGCCATACCAGCTTGCGCGTATTCGTAATTTGGATTATGCCTCAATGATTCTTTGAAATGCTCTAATGCCTTTTTATGATTCCCTTGTTCCAATAAATTCCAACCATAATTGGCATGGGTGTATGGATTATTTGGATTTTCTCGCAATGCCCCTTCGATCGTTGCATATGAATCTTCTTTGCGATCGAGTTTAAGTAGGGCAGTACTACGCATATTGAGCCCCAATAAATTTTCAGCATCCAATGCAAGTGACTGATTAGCTAAATTCAATGCCTCTTGATATTCCTTCCGATTGAGTTTGATGGATGCATAAAATGCGTAATAATCCGGATCCGAAGCATCCAGTGCTATTGCTTCTTTAATATCTTGTTCAGCCTCATTATACTTTTTTTTGAGGATAGAAATTCTGGCTTTGAGATAAAATAAATGTGGAATGTCCGGATGGAGTCCTATGGCCTGCTTGATCATCCCATCTGCTTTATCGACTTGATGAAGCTCCAGTTGGACTTCCGTCATCAAGGATAGCGCCAGGACATTATTAGGGTCTGAAGTCAGAGCTTCATTTAAATGTTTTTCAGCTTCCGAATATCGTTGCTGAGCCAATAAGACTTGGATGCGACTGAGGATGGTTTCGTTCATGTATAATTGAATAACGGAATCAGAATAATTAAAATACCCCCAATCATTTTTTGATTTTCAGATAAGTCAGGATGTCATCATATAAGCCAGATTCATTGGAATATAATGCAAAATTTTTCGCCGTGCCAAACCATTCCTGAGTACTCGGACGATGCTTTTTACTTGCATTCAAAAGATCTTTAGTAGTTAAAGGTCGGGGTATGCCATCAGTAAAAGCAGCTTCCAGCTTTTCTTCAATGGCAATATCTACCAAAGCTTCAAGGTCAGCGCCTGAATAATGCTCCAATTTTTTTGCCAATAGATCGTAATCAATGGTATCGATGGGTTTACCCTTGAGTTTCAATTTAAAAATGGCTGACCGCGCAGCGTCATCAGGTGGAGGAACAAAAATGATACGATCGAATCGACCTGGTCTTCGAAACGCAGGATCCAGATGCCAGGGTGCATTGGTAGCCCCTAAAATTAATACGCCATCATTATTACCATCGATGCCATCTAATTCTTGTAGGAATTGATTGATGAGATGACGACCACTGGATTGTTTCATATCACTGCGACTAGCGCCAAGGGCATCGATCTCATCAAAAAACAATACGCATGGCGTGTGCTGACGGGCTATCTCAAAGATGTGATGTAAATTTTTTTCACTATTGCCAATCCACATATCCAGGATATCACTGAGTCCTACACTGATAAACTTTGCTTTTACCTGGCCGGCAGTTGCTTTAGCTATAAATGTCTTTCCGCACCCAGGAGGACCGTACAATAATATACCCCCACCTGTTTTTTTACCATAAGCTTTGTACAATTCCACATGTTGCAATGGTTTGATGATCTTGAGGTCGATCTCTTTCTTGACCTGATGCATACCACCTACATCTTCAAAATTAATGTCTGGTCTTTGTATAAAATAATCTTCATCATGATCCTCCAATCCATCCTCAGAAGTTGTGGTCCCACTCAATCGAAGGGCACGATCCAATTCTTCATCTTGAAAGCTTGGATTCACCATCAAGGCTTTTTTATAAATCTCAACAGCTTCTGCGATAGAATGTTCCCGCAACAAGGCTCTTGCATAGAGGATCAGAGTTTCAAAATCATTCCCCTGTTGATCTATGATCTGCTCGAGAATGACATTGCATTTAGAGTATTCTTTTTTTTGAAAAAAAACTCTTGCAAGACCTGTCTTGGCTTTTGGATTATCCGTATTGCGAATTAGAGTAGCATATTCCACTTCGGCTTCTTCGAGCCTATCGGCTTTGAGTAAGGCATCTGCCAATAAGATTCGAAGCATATGGTTTTCCGGTGAAAACAGTAAGGCTTCTCGGAGGCTATTAATAGTCTGTTCATCCATAATTTAGCCATGAAATTACTAAGAATCAGTCTGAGAAACAATAAAGGCAATCTCTAAAAGTCCGTTCAATGATTGATAATAAAATTTTACAAATTTTATTAAATGTTTCTTTTGAATTTATACATCGTTGATTCTCAGTCACAGATCCCGAATTATCGGGACTGCTATGCCGCTCTCTATATTGTTTGCTTTAAAATAGGAGAGCTCCTTCGAATCGCCTCGCCTGCCTGCCGGCGAGGCAGGTCTAATTTCAAAATAAAGCATTTTCAACCAATTTCAGGGCATTTAGATATTGCCTTACATTACTGTCCGACAAAAGTACGAATCGGTGAAATCTTGAATATAACTAATTGAAGGTGAGGAACAGCATGGCAAAATTTTCAATTATTTTAAAACCAACCCCCCTGTATTCAAAATAATACCATTGGTACCTCTTTTGATTTAACCATTTTTTTACGCCAT
>JAYSTG010000410.1:0-9689 GCA_043719965.1 Saprospiraceae bacterium
TTATACGTATGATTAAATGTTGAAAGTGATCCATCTATAACATTTGCAGCAGTATAGCCACCAGGATATGTGGTTGATTGGGAAGCTGTGACACCAGTAGTAAATCGTGTGGATGTGGGACAACCCAGGCAAGCGGTGCAACTACCTCCACAATCTGTACCAGTCTCACTTCCATTGAGCACCCCATCACTACAGGATGTCGTAGCATTAAATACTACTTGTGTTGATGTAGTAACCGCATTGCAATTATCCGTAGCTCTTGCAGTAATGGTATATGTGGCTGCTTGTAAAGAGGTGAGTGCTACAGTATACGGAGCTTGATTATCGGTGGAAATTAAAACATTGTTATTGTAAAAGTCCACTTTACTGATAGACCCATTATCAGAAGCATTGGCAGTGATTGTAAAATTAGAGCCGGCTACAAATGACTGCGAGGTGGTAGCTATGGATACCATAGGTGGTGTATTGGATAGACAAGGATCAATCACAGGACCACAACTATAGGCCCGGACTTCAGCCAAATGGAGATAATTAGGTGAAGTATACTCTGCCACAATTCGGATATACCTACCCGATACAGTCAGATTATTTATTGTGACGGTGGCTCCATCAGATACCAAGGATGTATGTGTGTATTTTAAATCGGAAGATTGGGGTGTGGTAGATGAATTTGAAATATACACTTTAAATTTTTCTAATCTTCTTTCGGTTACACAATACCCGCAACCTTGTCTATTAACAATTTCAATTTTATTGACAGATTTACTGGTTCCTAAATCTAATTGAATCCATGGTGCAAGGTTAGCCTCATTATAAGTATGATTAAATGTAGAAAGCGACCCATCTATTGCATTTGAAGCAGTATATCCCCCTGGGTAAGTAGTGGACTGGGTTGCTATGATACCTTGGTTTATTTGGGTACATCCATCACACGCCGCACAACTCCCCCCACAATCCACTCCCGTCTCATTTCCATTCTGCACCCCATCCGTACAGGTAGGTACCGTAGTCCCCGAACAACTCGTAGACTTGCAGGTAGCTGCATTATAATTAGCTCGGATTAGCCCTCCCGGTTGACTACCAAATCCATTTGACATAGGATAGGTTCGATAAGCTGTGACATTGTGACAATAGGACATGATGGTAGGTACAAAAGTCGTAGGAGGAACACATGTGCCTTCTACTGCGGCGCAGTTGTCAATAGCGCCGCCTGTCCATCCACACCATTGTGTATGATTGGAACCGAAATTATGTCCTAGCTCATGGGCAATAGATCCGATATCCCATTGGAATGTCGTCGGGAAACTGGTCCAAGTTAGATATTGATAAAGTCTCGTCACACCAAATCGATGTGATCTTGTACACAAAACATTCAAATAAGCAATACCACTGATGCTTGCGGCGGAGCCTAGCACAAGGTGATGCAGATTCCCTGTAAAGTTGTTATCATTTTGTCTGGCTGCCATGACTTGGTCGAGCGCCGTTCCTACTGCATCACTGTAAGGGTCTGTTGTAGTCCAGATGAACATACTTTTGGCATTGATCTCTATTTGCTCGTTGGTATAGATGGTCTTGATATGATTGAATAGCGATGTAAACCAATTGGTGACTGTGGTGGTATTACTTCCAAAATCCGTGAATATCTTACTATCAAATTCAAAGTCAATGGCAATACAACCCATCATACGCTGCTCTAGATTTTGATTGATCTTAGTCTTAAGGTTTTCAAGCATTCGATCATCATCTTTGGTAAAACATTCAAACTTTGGGTGATCTTGTTTTAGATCACCTTGATGATAAACCAAATATTCTTGATTGGCCTGATTAGTTTTGATCAAGGCTAGGTCCCCCACTCCCTGAATAGAGAAAACACCGTTGACTTCATGCTCAAAAACAGAAAAACTCACCAAAGATTTAGGATCCCCTTTTACATGTCCTGAATAAAATACACCTGGAGTAAATGGGATGGGAGTATTACTGTCACTGGTTCTTACTTTGAAATCATCTGCAAAAATATTGACCTGATACAACTCTAACTCTATGGCTTTATTTTGATATGGAATAGTAAGATTTAAACTTGAGGAGTTCTTGGCTCTAATTTTGTTAAAAGCAGAAGTATCCATCTTCAAGACTGTTCCAGTCGTCAAGTGTTCGCTTAATCGACTGGATCTGAAATTTCCAGACTGTACTGTGAATAATGGTTGATCGACAGTATCCTGATAGGAGTAGGGAAGTGCTTGATAATAGTTCTGACCAGGATATAGGCTTAGTAAGTTAAATACTATCAAAATAATGGACGAAAAAATAAAATTCATTTCAATCAGGTTAATGAGACAAAACTACAAAAGGTTAACTTTAAGTCATAATTTAATGACGAATAAAACACCTTTTTATTTTAACGATAAGTTAACGAATGTATTGCAGGATCTTAAATATCATGATAAACTTTAACGTTTGTTAAAATTTTATAGCTAGAATATAATTTTCTTTTGGATTGGAGGGAAATCCAATTAATATACGCAAAATATTTTGAAGGTCACTTCATAATGGTCGTTTCCAAATGTTTCATGATTATTTCTTGAATTTTGAGTGCTTTCCTGTGACACTAGACTTTAACTATCTTGCGACACTTTTATGATCACTACTGACCTCCTTATCATTGGCGCAGGACCTTGTGGACTTTTTACTGTGTTCGAAGCAGGTTTATTAAGGCTGCATTGCCATGTACTAGATGTATTACCTCAGCCTGGAGGCCAATTGATAGAAATATATCCAAAAAAACCTATCTATGATATCCCGGGATTTCCAGAAATCTTAGCCGGTGATTTGGTACAAAATCTTATGAAACAAATCGCACTTTTTCATCCTGGATTTACTTTAGGGGAGAGAGCTCAAACTATAGAAAAGGATATTGATGGTAAATTCAAGATAAAGACCAATAAAGGGACAATATTAAAAGCTTCGGTCATAGTCATTGCAGGTGGACTTGGATGTTTTGAACCTAGAAAACCCCCTATCCCTAGAATAGAAAAGTATGAAGACAAGGGTGTAGATTATTTTGTTAAGAATCCATTGGATTATATTGGAAAAGATATTGTGATATCGGGTGGCGGCGATTCAGCCTTGGACTGGTCTATTCACCTAGCCGAAAAGACTAAGTCTCTGACATTAATCCATCGTCGAAATGATTTTCGAGGAGCACCAGACTCTGTCTCCAAAGTACACGAACTTCATTCAAAAGGAATTATTCGGATGATTACAGAAGCGCAGGTCATATCATTATCAGGTGATGAAAAGTTAAAAAATGTGACTATCAAACATGATAAAGAGGGTGATAGTATATTACCTGCAGACCATTTTATTCCATTATTCGGACTTACCCCTAAGCTTGGCCCTATCGGCCATTGGGGTTTGAATCTTGACCATCAAGCCATTGTGGTCAATACATTTGATTATAGTACCAATGTACCTGGGATATATGCTGTAGGAGACATTAATACCTATCCTGGAAAACTGAAACTGATTTTATGTGGATTCCACGAAGCTACGCTAATGTGCCAATCCGCCTTTCACTATATATATCCTGAAAAAAAATTATCATTCAAGTATACAACAGTTACGGGGATTAAGGAACTAGACTAGATGGCTCTAAATGGCCCTTTTTCCAGTAACTTTAAAATTACCGGTACCATCAACAATGAATTGGCCCATTAATTGACTGCCCTCAAATGCTAATTGAATATTCACTTTTACATCTGAATAATAGATATGGCCGGTGATTTTGTAGCCTTCAGATTTTAATTCATTGATCTCATTAGAGGCGCCATTACCAGACATAGTACCTTCGAGGAGATTGTTTACTTTCTTTAAGCTTATTCGCCCTGGGATGTCACCTAGTGGAGTGGCAAAAGCGGTATAATCCCAATCCCCCAAAATTGAATTGGAGAAGGATGAAGGGCCAGACTTGGATTTCTCTACTGGCATGGCTTTATCCATCGCAGCTAACTTAGAAGTTGATTTTGGTGCGCAAGAAATAAATAATAAGGCAAGGAAAACACCTAAACATGTTGGGATGAGCGATAAATTCAAATTTCGTTAATGATTTACTTTTTTTGAATCGTTTGCAAAAATTCCTGATCTGTTTTCCCAAGATTATCCATCAATACCTTTGCATCATCAGCAAAGTCATTGGTAGGGTAGCGTTTTATAAACTCCTGATAGTAAAATCTTGCATTTTCGACATCGTGTAATTCATTGTCAAATGTAAATGCTTTGAGAAAAAGTGCTTGGGCTGCTAGTTTATTTGTTGGATACTTCTCTATGACCCAATCATATAACGATACAGCTTTAGTATAGGTCTTTAAGGATCGAGCTGTTTCAGCTGCTTTATTCAATAGATCTGGGCTCTCTGGATCGCTTGGATTGATCAATACATAAGCTTCCGTAGCGTCCACATATTGTGTGGCGGCAGCTTCATTAAATTGATGTAAAGAATCATCAAACATCTTAGCCGCAAGGCCTATGATCAGTTCACGTAAAGGTAATGGCTTGGCGCCTAATGATTTTTGGATTTCGGCAGTTTTGGGGTGCGTAGGATACTTCTCTAAAAATCCAGAATACAATGTATTTGCTGCATTTTCATTTCGAATCACATTTTTCATCAAGTCAGCAAGCTGCAATATCCTGTCTGGATTTTTTGGAGAGTCCAGGTCTTCTTTGATCAAAGTATTCAAGAATGTTACGGATTCAAAAAAACGGTTATTGAGGGTACTTAATTTTTCAGCCTTTTCAAGCACTTCGATCTTTTGATGCTTTTCTCCAGTGGTGCCTGTGACAAATGCAATATATTCATTGAGCAAAGCCTGGAGTGATTTTGGGTCTTTCAATTTTTCGTACTCACGTTCCAGCTTGTCCACATTTTGTAATGCAACGGGGACTTCTTTCTGTTTACAAGACCACACTAAAAGAGGGAAGACATATACTATTGAAAACAAATACTTATTCATGTAAGCTTTTAAATAAAGTTGCAAAAATACACAGATCGGTGTATAGAAAGTATAATTTTAGATTTTCTTAATTAGAGTCCTAACTAAAAAGTGATCCGGACTGGATTCGAACCAGTGACCTACTGCTTAGAAGGCAGTTGCTCTATCCAACTGAGCTACCGGACCAATAATATTATTTTGGCGGTGCAAATTTAAGCAAAAGTTCAGAATCAATTTATTAAGTTTGAGCCCATGTGTAATATGGATTTAGGAATGATTAACAGGTTTGACCCTTTTGATTGACAACTATTGAAAGTCTTTTTTCGTTATGCTAAATTATCGGTCTATTAAAAATTTGAAAAATGATGGTGCATCTCAGACTTTCAGCCTAAAAATGTGCAACCTATGATTTTATTTTCAAGCCGACGAGGCAAAGGATTTGCTTTTTTGGGGATATTAATTTGGCTTATGGTACAATCCTGCACGCATGAACCATTCCCTGACCCTGGGCCTGATAGTAATGGCATGAATCCTGGCTCTACGGATTCTAGTGTATTCAAAGCATGCGATACCAATGTCATTTTTTTCAATAGAGACATACTTCCTATTTTTAATAAAAGCTGCGCGATAGCGGGTTGCCATGATAAAAGAACGGCTAAGCAAGGTTATGTTTTTACTGAATATAATACTATTATAAAAAGAGGACTTACAGCTGGACGACCAGAAAATAGTAAAATTTATGAAGTAATATCCACCACCAAAATCAAGGACATTATGCCACCAGCACCATATAAAAAACTGACTACCAAAGAATTGCAACTGATAAATCGTTGGATAATTGAAGGACTCAAAAATGATACTTGTGTTGCTAAAAGTGATTGCGATACTGCCAAGGTTACATTTTCAAAATCTGTACTACCGATTTTTGAAGCTCATTGTGTGAGCTGTCATGGATCTATCACTAGTTATTCAGGACTACGATTGCACAACTATAGCTTCGTGAAAGAAGCGGTCAACACTGGGCGACTGATGGGCGCTATTCGTTGGGAGCCTGGATTTATAAGAATGCCCTTAGATCAACCTCAACTATTAGGTTGTGACATTAAAAAGCTGGAAATTTGGCTTAGAAATGGATCGAAAAATGATTAAGCAATTGAACTTTATGAAGAATTTAAGAATCTCAAATCATAGTTTCCAGTCATCATCTAAGATAGTACCTAGTATAATGATAGTAATGTTTGTCTTTAGTGCATGTTATTATGATAATGAAGAGACCCTTTATCCGGGTACCTGTAATGTAAATGATGTCACTTATGCTGGATACATAAAACCATTTCTCGATGCTAATTGTACGTGTCACTTGAAAGGAAGTTTGAATGGAAATATCAATTTAGAAGGCTATGTCGAAGTTAAAAAGTATGTCAATGATGGCCGATTGATCAAGGTAATTAATCATGAAAGCGGCGTGTCACCGATGCCTCCGGCCGTTCCAAAACGAAATAGTTGTGATCTAAGTAAGATCCAGGCTTGGGTAAGGACAGGTGCTCTTAACAACTAATAGTAATTTATCAGATATGACGATCAAAAAGTATATATTCATTGCAGCTCTCTTCATCGCCGGACTTGGAGCTTTGATAGCTTATAAAATGTATAATAAGCCACATAAAGACATCGCTTCATCTCCGGAAGTCGCTACTTTGATAGCGAATGATATGCTTTTGGCTTTCAAAGATGATGAGACTGCTGCTAATTTAAAATACTTAGATAAAGTGGTCTGTGTCTCTGGGAAAGTAGTAAGCGTTAAAAACGAACAAAACCAGATAACACTTCAATTGGAAACAGAAGACCCTATGAGTGTAATTATCTGCAATTTAGACCCTTATGCTGCACCGAGTAAGACAGTTTTTAAAGAAGGTGATCCAGTGAAGATAAAAGGTATTTGTTCTGGGTATTTAAGTGATGTCGTCATGGATAGATGCATTGAAATTAAATAATAAATATTATTAATTAATAGCTTTAAATAGTTTAACATGAAACCATTCAATATCGTAGCAGTTTGTATTATAGCGTTTATCGCTATCCTGCCTGTCAAAGGACAAAAATATTTTACCAAGTCAGGCATGGTTAGTTTTTATTCCAATTCTCCAATGGAAAAAATTGAAGGCATTACTAAAAGTGCTAATTGCATATTGGATGTGACTTCAGGAGCTTTAGAGATGGCTGTATTGGTTAAATCTTTAAATTTTCAGAAAGCCCTTATGCAGGAACATTTTAATGAAAATTATATGGAATCGAATAAATTTCCAAAGGCTACATTTAAGGGAGAATTGACCAATATAGCAGATATCAAATTGAATACTGCCGGAACATATACGGCAAAAGTAAAAGGAAATATCATGATTCATGGAGTATCCAAACCCATAGAAATACCGGTAACTTTTAAGTCAGATGGAACAAAAACCAGTGCGACAACGGATTTTGATCTGACCGTGGCAGATTTTAATATCAGCATACCATCTTTGGTCAAAGACAATATAGCCAAAATCGTGAAAGTCAGCATAAAAGTTGATCTTGAAGAATTCAAAAAAGCTCAATAAGTAAATTATCTTTGAGGACATTTTGATTCCAATTTTATGAAAATAATCTACTCCATCTTTGCTTTTCTTTTTGTATGTAGTTTCTCAAGTCAGGCTCAAGAAGATTTATTGGCTTTATTGGCTGATTCATCAGATATGAATAAAAAAGAACCAGTCACGGCTACCTTCAAAACAACTCGAATCATCAACCTCCCTTCAATAGAAAATACAGCTCCTGGAGTACTGGATTTTAAAATAGGGCACCGTTTTGGGTTTATCAATAGTGGAGTCAACGAATTTTTTGGCTTGGATCAAGCCACTATCCGATTGGGCTTTGAATATGGATTGAGTAAAGGTCTCATGATCGGCATTGGTCGTAGTAGCTTTGAGAAAACGATTGATGGATATTTTAAGTGGAAAATCATTAAACAAACTTCCGGTAGCCATTCCTTTCCATTCACCGTAAGCATCTATGGCTCTAGTGCCTTAAAAACGGTTAATTCCAATCCAGATAGAAAAAATTTCTTAGTAAATAACTTGTTTTATACCGGACAAGTTTTAATTGCGTCCAAACTTACAGAAGGATTTTCATTACAAATATCTCCGACCTACTTGCATCGCAATCTTACCCTGAACAGAACTGAAAAAAATGATGTATTAGCGATAGGAGCGGGAGGTAGGATAAAATTGACGAAAAGAACTTCATTGAATGCTGAATATGTTTATGTTTTACCTAATCAAATTTCATCTACAGAGTTTAAGCCTTCATTATCTATAGGTTTTGATATTGAGACAGGGGGACATGTATTCCAATTGCATGCAACCAATTCTACTTCGATGATTGAGAAAGGTTATATCGCAGAGACTGTAGGTGATTGGGGTCAGGGTGACATCCATTTTGGATTTAATGTCTCTAGAGTCTTTACCATAAAGAAACAAAAAGTCAAGTAAGCTTATTTGAGCTAGGTGAATGATTTTGAGGAAGTAAGCCCCCTTTAAAATATTTTATAAAAACAAAACCTGAATGACCTTTCATGAGGTTTTGTTTTTTGTCAACAGTTGGTGAATGCTGGCCAAAGAAATATCCCTTATTGTATATTTGCTTTCATGAGCGAGACTCAATGGCAATATCAGAAGATATTGCATGAATGCAGACAATTATTCCTTAAAAAAAACCAAGACTACGGTACGGCCTGGCGTGTCCTTCGTTCTTCATCCATCACGGATCAGATTTACATCAAGGCAGCCAGAATTAGGACTATCGATACAAAGCAAGACCAAAAAATTCAGGATAGTATTGAAAATGAATTTATAGGCATAGTAAATTACTGTATTATGGCCTTGATCCAACTAGAAAGAGAGGCACTACATCTCGAAGACCAATTGGATAAACTTAATGTGATAGGCCATTATGATAGAATAGCACATCAAGTATTTCTATTGATGTTGGATAAAAACCATGATTATGATGAAGTATGGCGCAATATGCGAGTATCTTCCATGACCGACCTTATATTGATGAAAATAATCCGCATCAAAGAAATAGAAGATAAACAAGGAGTGACCTCTATATCTGAAGGCGTAGACGCGAATTTTATGGATATCATGAATTACGCTATGTTTTGCCTGATCTTAATCAAACAAATTCAAAATCCTAATTTTTAAACTCGATATGACACTTTCAACTTTAATCCTTGTATTTGCTCTGGTAGCCTCTGCGTTGACATTCATCTTATATAAATGGGTCAATAAACCAAATTCTTGGGCAATGTCCTGGCTTCAGAACTTTTGTGGGGTTTGGTTTATATTTTCTGGATTTGTAAAGGCTGTTGACCCCATGGGTACTGCATTTAAAATGGAACAATATTTTGCTGCGTTTCAACAAACGTTTGAACCTACCTGGGCTAAATTTATAGCACCCATATTCCCTTTCATGGCAAATTATGCAGTATCCTTCTCTATTGCCATGGTAATATTGGAGATCGTTTTAGGAGTAGCATTGATCATTGGATTTGTTCCCAAGTGGACTTCAAGGATATTTTTTGGACTACTTATTTTCTTCACCATCCTGACAGGCTTCACCTATTTGACGGGATATGTCCCATCTAATAAAAACTTCTTTGACTTT
>JAYSTG010000042.1:0-2251 GCA_043719965.1 Saprospiraceae bacterium
GTATGTATTGCAAACCCTAAGTCAAAAGTTTTTAATCCACCGGTATCCACTACACCTTCTATTTTCGAAAATATATATGAATTCCAAGCATCCCAATAATCGCTCGTCGAAGAGAGTGGATCACTGGAGTTAAAATCTTTCGGCAATTTTTTATTCAATATTGAGGTTACTCCTACCGTGAATCGAATACTTGTATAATCTCCAGCTTTAATACCTGTCCATGTCAATGTCCTATCGCTTGAGTTGGAACCAGTCAAACTCATCTTCCCGTGATAGTCAAGATTGATCAGACCATTTGTACCGCTGAGTTGAACACCTGTAACAAAAAATTCAAAATTATTAAATTTTATAGACTGTTTACCAGCATACGCGTATGGTTGTAATGCATTAAAGAATTCTGAACCAAAGTTACTAATGAAAGATAGCTTTATTGTACCATCAGCAGTTTGCTCTGATTTATTACAAGAGCAAAATATGCCGAGGCATATGCAATAAATCCAACTGCGAATGCCTTTCAGATGAATTGAATAAGAAGGATATCTTAAGCCTAATTTCACGTGTGTAAAATATTTTATTTGATTCAAAGTTACGGTTAATTGTATGTCAATCAAGCCTTATGGCTAATAAGACTACAAAAATATGCCTTTCTGGATTTTAACCTTTAGAGTCTATATGCTCTTTATAGACCTTTTGCAATATGGTTTTCATATGCACCGAAAATTCTTTGCTTTGAATCCAATGATAAAAATTTCTATCTCGTTTAAATACTTCAATCACCGGTTGCCCATGGTATTTGCCAAAATTAAACACCATCACTCCATCCGCGTTATACTTTAATCGATTGGTGATATCTACCATATTTTGGTCATTGGTAAATTCATGCAAGGCTTTCATATCTCGTTGGATTGGAGCCGGATAGTCATTTCCGGTTTCGTCGACCATGCTGGCATGCTCATATCGCTCGATCTGACCCTTAAATATCGCCACCAATGCTTGAGCATCATTCATGGCATCATGTGCAGTGGTCAATTCCTGATTGCAATAAAATTTTAATGCCGCCTTGAGTGTGCGAGGCTCCATTTTGTGAAAAATACGTTGAACATCTATGATTTTTTTGCCGCTCAAATCCCAGGTAATCCCTACTCTTGCAAATTCCTCCATCAGAATAGGAATATCCAATTTATATGAATTATAAGCTGCCAAATCTGCCTTACCTATAAAAGTCATGATTCTATCTGCAAGTTGTGAAAACACTGGTTTTCGTGATAACATAGTAGCATCGATATTATGTATGGCGTATGCTTCGTCCGAAATCGGTACTCCAGGATTGATGAGTTCGTTCCATTCCTGAACCTCACCACCAGGCTTATATTTTATCATCGCTAACTGGATGATACGATCCTTGAGAAAATTATCCCCAGTCGCTTCTACATCCAAAAAAATCAGGTCGTTGGATAAAAAATCCAGTTCTATCATATTTTAATCTTTTACTTTTTCCATCAAGCCTTCTGAAACAGCTTCCTTTCCTGCTCCATGCAATTGAATCGGTTTTTTGCGTTTGCGCATTCTTATATTGATAAACTCCACAAATAAGGAAAAGGCTATAGAAAAGTAAAGATAACCTCTAGGTATGGTACCCACGCGACTTCCTACGATCTGGAGATCGGCCTGATGTGCTCCCTCTGCAATCAACATAAATCCTATGAGAATTAGAAATGAGAGCCCCAGCATTTGAATACTTGGATGTTGATTGACAAAGTTTCCGACAGGCCCGGAAAACCACATCATGATCAAGATAGAAATGACAACTCCAATAATCATGATCGAAACATCAGAAGTCAATCCAACAGCTGTCAATATGGAATCAATGGAAAATACCAAATTTATGATAGAAATCTGAACAATGGCATTGGACAAGGATTGCCCCACTCGCTGGGTCTGTGATTGAGGGTGCTCTATACCTTCTAGTTTTTCAAAAATCTCAGACGCTGCTTTATATAAAAGGAAGAGTCCTCCTAATGCTAAAATGATACTTTGTATCGAAAACCCTGCCGACGCGAACCCCCAATCGAAAGAAATGATTGGGTTTTGCATGGCCATAAATGCAGAAATTCCGAATAACAAAAGCACTCTCAAGCCCATGGCAATCGACAAACCCCAGTTGCGTGCTTTTTTTTGATCTTCTTTTTTTAATCGGGACGAAATGATTGTGATGAATATAATGTTGTCTATACCCAATACGACCTCTAAG
>JAYSTG010000411.1:0-3475 GCA_043719965.1 Saprospiraceae bacterium
TTCACAGATGGTATCTATTCTATTCGTTACTACTGTCGGTTTGATCAATATATCGAAGGGTGCTGATTTAGGGCACAACGCATCATCGACCACAGTCACCATGTATTTGCCAGGTCCTACATTATTCAATTCATTCGAAGTATTTCCATGGATGGTATCTTTCGGAGTGATCCAAGTATATTTATACGGTGCTTTGCCACCGGTGACATTGAATTGTGCAAAAGCATCTTTTGCAATACCACACGAGGCCGGTGATATACTCACAGCCTTTACTACTAAATCTTCATTCTGCTTGATTTGAAAACTTTTTTGAGTGGTACAACCGATATCATCTTTTACAGATATTGAATAAGATCCACCAGATTGATTTACAATAGAATTTTTAGTACTTCCATCTGACCAAATATAGGTGAAAGGAGTAAATCCACCCGATGCAGAGGCAGTAATAGATCCCGTTTTAGAGCCAAAGCAGTCTACATGTTTAATGGAATCCACAATATTAAGTGGTGCGCCGATCAGGATGTTTATACTATCAGTGATGGTACAGATTGTCGATTGAACAGTGACTACATATTTGTCTTGTTTGTTCACCACAATGGAATTATTGGAGGCACCATTACTCCAAGTAAAGGTTGCTGGATCAGAAGACCCAGTTACTCTAGCCGTTAAGGTTATCGATTCACCATTACAAAGCTTCGGAGTTTTATCGGTGATGATACTTACTTGTGGATTTTTAACAAATAGATTTGTTACGACGACACTATCACACCCCAATATATTGAATAGTGTATCGCTATAAATGCCAGTTTTATGATGTACAAATGAGCCAATTTGCAGCGAAGACCCTTCGCAGATCGTATCTATTCTATTGGTTTTGATAGGAGGTTTGATAAAAACATTGAAAGGTACTGATTTGGTACACAATGCCTGATCTGTAACTACTAATGTATATTTTCCAGGGCCAATATTGTTGATCACATTGGTCACAGCTCCTTTGATAGTATCATTGATCGCGATCCATGTATATGCATACGGTGCAGTACCACCTTTGGCATCGAATGCTGCCGAAGCATCTTTTGAAATAGTACAGGAAGCTTCTGAAATATCTACAGGATTTACTTCTAATTCAGCTGTCTGATTGATTTGAAAACTTTTTTGAGCTAAACAACCTAAATCATCTTTCACTGTGACGGTATACGAACCTGCAAGCTGATTTACAATAGTTGATTGAGTACTACTATTAGACCATAAATAAGAATATGGGAATTGTCCTCCATTTGCCGATATGGAAACAGCTCCGGTACTAGAACCGAAACATTCGACATTTTGTATCGAGTCCAATATATTGATTGGAGTATTGATGATGATATCAAAACTATCTGTAAGTATACATCCCGAAGTAGCCTGAACTGTTACCCAATATTTATCTTGTTTATTTACCCTAATGGAGCTCGCAGTAGATCCATTACTCCATAAGTAGGTTACAGGATCTTTTGTGCCTTTGACATTGGCTGCGAGTAAAATTGATTCTCCAAAACATATTTTTGGTGCTCTATCGGGTACAATGGAGACCTCAAGGTTTTCTATAGATTTTGTATCAATTTTAAGTTGTTTTTTAATTTCGCAACCTTTATAATTTATGATTAAGGTAAACTCATCTCCGGGAGATGGGTCTCCAACCGTAATTAATGGGTTATTATCTATAAGTGGAACAGAATTCTTGGACCAGGAATAAATAGCACCGGGAATATTAGAGAAAAAGAAAGAGGTAGTAGTATCGCAATTTTTTTGACTGATGATACCTGCACCAAGATCCCCAATAGATGTTTCAATATCATCGACATTGCCACATGCGTCTGTCACTCGAAAGCAATGTGCATTAAGCGAGAGGTCATGGATAGTAGCGATATTATTTTCTGTTGCGAGGGGACTGCCAATGAATGTAAATTTGTCACAGTCTATCTCCTGAATACGATAAGGTGCTGTTCCATTACTTATTTTTAACTGAGCTAGTGCCGAATTTTCCTTATCACATTTCAATGTTAAATCTGAAATAAGAGTAGGGCGAATATATGGTGGTACTGTGAAGGTAAATGAGTCAGCGGGACACTTACTTTCATTGAAGGGATCAATAACTGTGGTCATAGAAAACAAATATGCAGTATAAGTTTTGCCTGGCTCTACATTGAAATAGGTATGCTGTGCTGTGTCATAATTGAATCTAGAGGTTCTGGATCCAAGTGTATACCAATCTGCTACATTTGGCACCCCTGCTAAGGTCAATCCTTGTGTGCTCAGGATCTTTGCAAGCTCTTGTGAAGACTTACCTCCACTCAGTGTGACGCTTCCTCCAGCCGGGCAAACTGTGATTTTATCTTGAACCAACTTGCTTTGAATGACTGGCAAATCGACGGTTTTTTCCCAACAGGTCCGTAATGATTTAATGGTATATTTTCCCGCTGCTAAACCTTCAAAAACAACACCTTCTACTAATTTGCTTTCCGGGAAGATAGGAACTGGCTTTCCGCTGATATCCGTTATCTTAAAAAGATCATTACTGAGATTAAGGGAAACTGTATATAAGGTTTGACAGTTTTTATTGTGCCGTGTAGGTGCCAAAAGAATTTTTGAAGGATTAGGTATAATATTTCGAGTAAAGGTATAAGTAAGGATACCACAGTCTCTTGTCCTAGCTTCTATGGTATAAGTGCCATTGGCAAGTCCCCCAAACACTCCTCTTATATTACTATCAATGATGACCCTTCTGAAATTTAATAAATAATATTTGTTTACTAATATTGCACTACCAGTATTACTGACGCCATTGTTTGGTCGGTTATCGCACTGAAACGAATTTTGGGCAAAGGCTGAGACAGAATCACAAGTTTCAGACAACAATAGAATTTGCTGGGAAGTGCAATTCCAAGACGCTCCACAAGAATCCACAATGGTAAGTCTTTTGACTCCCCTATTAAGATTTTTAATTGTTACAGGAACATTTGCCTTGGTGTTGTATGTTCTTACCGGACTACAGGTGGTGCATGTAACTTTATATGTTTTATCCAATTCTAAAAATCTTCCATTGATTTCTAGTGTAGCAGTATCGAAACTTGTACAAAGCGCGCTAGTGGTAAAATTAAATTCGGGTCTACTTTTCCTCATTTTATAACTGGTCGATTGATGCCCACATCCGTCCGTGATTTGGAAAGAGTATTCTGCGTCGTTTTTAGGCATATTCCTGATCGATAGTCCTCTTCCAGAAAATCCTCCACCGTAATCAGGATAATAATTTGAAACATATGGAGGTGTACCGACATTAACTTTAAAATCAACAGTTCCTTTGGTAATGTCAACGCATAAAACCTCCGCTTCCATAAATGTAAATGGCTTTACATAGGTACCACATGGTGATTTCACCACGACCTTCGTATTACAGGTTTTTACGATATCCTTGATAGCAAAATTATTGCTCTTC
>JAYSTG010000412.1:0-3474 GCA_043719965.1 Saprospiraceae bacterium
GCGCAGGATCCAAGCCTATCGATATCTTGATGAATAGTTTTTTTGGTTTTTTGATAGGATTCAAAGGACTTTATGCGTATCACCATTTAGAAGAGATGAAGGGTGATGCCGTAGCGGTTTTATTATCTACCAAAGGAAGCCTGATCGGAGGGTTAGTAGGCGCTATTGTATTGGCCGGTATCAAATATTGGGATTATCTCAAATTCAAAAAAAATCCTGTTGCTCCACATGAAGCTTTGCTTTATCCGCACCAGATGGTACCAGACATTACGGTTTTATCCGCTATATCTGGGATCTTAGGTGCAAAAATCTTTGCATTATTTGAAGGGGAACAATCCTGGAGTTCATTTGTGAGAGATCCGGTCAACGCTTTTTTTTCAGGAAGCGGATTGGCTATCTATGGTGGATTGATCATTGCCTTCACTACCGTATATTATTATGTCAAGAAAAAAGGGCTCAAACCGATTCATGTCATGGATGTATGCGCCCCTGCTATGATTATGGGTTATGCAGTAGGTAGAGTGGGTTGTCAGCTTTCCGGCGATGGTGACTGGGGTATTACGAATACCTTGGCCAAACCGGGTTGGTTTATTTTTCCCGAAAGTTGGTGGGCTTATACGTATCCACATAATATTCTCAATGATGGTATAGCTATAGCAGATTGTACTTATAAACATTGTATGCAATTAGCGTCGCCGGTGTATCCTACCCCGCTCTGGGAGGCTATATTCGGATTTATCATCTTTGGCATTCTTTGGATGTTGAGAAAAAAAATCAAAGTGCCCGGCATGCTGTTTTTTATTTATTGTATATTCAATGGAGTAGAACGATTTTGGATTGAAAAAATCAGAGTGAACGAAAAAATTAACCTTGCAGGAATATCCTTGACACAGGCAGAAATCATATCCCTGCTCGTATTGATCACCGGCTTAGTAGGTTGTTTTGTACTTTGGAAAAAAAATCAAACGACAATTGCTTAATGGGTCCATTCTTTATTTATCTTGAAATAAAGCAATTGCCATGTTGTCTGCCATAGAAGAATACAATACATGGTGCAAAGACCATGAGGACTCCTTACCAATATTTTTAAGACCCTGGTGGCTTAATGCCGTATGCCTTCCTGCACATTGGAAGCCTTGTTTGGCAAAAAATAAAGATCAAAAAATAATAGGGCTCATGCCCTATTACCAATTTACTAAACGATCTGTAAAGGTAATAGGTATGCCATTTCTTACACCCTATATGGGCATACAGCTCCTATATCCAGACAAACAGAAACTGAATTCGCGATATGATTTTGAAAAAGAGGTATTAGATCAATTGATCCAACAATTGCCTTCAACTCCTTATATACAACAAAAATTTTTCACCACGTTTACCTATGGACTGCCATTCTATTGGAAAGGATTCAGATTGGATTGGAGGTATACTTATCATTTATCCCTGCAACAAAGTGAACCTTCGATTTGGGACCAACTGGAAGGATCAGCAAGAACTCAATTGCAAAAAACCTTAAAGATGGTGACGATTGCTACTTCAGATGATACAGAGGTAATGTATGATCTGGTGAGCAAAACTTTTCAACGACAAAACAAAAAAATGCCCTATAGTTTGGAGCAATTTCAAAGGTTATTCCAAGCGGTAAAAGAACATAAGGCTGGAGAAATTTACTTGGCGCGACTGAATCATGATCAATCTCCTGTAGCCGGAATGTTTATGGTAAAAGATCGTCAAACTGTCTATAATCTCGTCCTGGGTCGTGATCATACCAAAGATCCAGGTGGTAGTATTCATGGCATAATATGGACTTGTATTCAACAACATATTGGAAAACATGAAATTTTTGATTTTGAAGGCTCCATGTTAGAAGGACCTGAAAGAATGTTTAGATCTTTTGGTAGTCATCGTGTGCCGGTATTACAAATTACCAAGTATAAGAATAGAGTCTGGAAAGCCATTTTTGCATTGCTCGGCTATTAAAGTGAAGTCTGACATTAAAATATATCTTTACCTCCCTAAAAGTTTGAAATTATGGACATCACTCATGAACTCAATTTGCGATGTGAATCTAAATGTGAATTATGTAGCAGCACTTCGATATTGTCAACATACATCGTAGCTCCTAAATCGGGGATACTTCTGGACCATCAGATAGCAGTCTGTAACACGTGTAGTCAGCAATTAATTTCTTCAGACCCATTAGATGCCATTCATTGGAGATGTCTGAATGAAAGTATCTGGAGTCCGATACCGGCCGTACAGGTGGTCTCGTATAGAACGCTAAAAAAACTAAAAGATCATGCTTGGACATTGGATTTATTGGGAATGATAGATCTGGAACCAACAGTACTTGAATGGGCAGAGGACTCAGATGCCGGCATAGTCGAAGCTGTGCATAAAGATGCTAATGGAGCCATCTTGCAACAAGGTGACTCGGTTGTATTGATTCAGGATTTAAATGTAAAAGGGGCAAACTTTACAGCCAAGCGTGGCACTGCTGTACGGCGCATTACGTTGGTCAATGGCAATCCCGAACAAATAGAAGGAAGAGTAAATGATCAAAATATAGTGATCCTTACAAAGTATGTGAAAAAATCTAACTAAGATTTCAAATAAAAGCAATTCAAAAAAGCAATAATATTGTAAATCAATAGATATCATTCCCTTCCTTTAATTTAGATGGCCTCCCTGGAATTATCATGACTACTGAAACTAAAAATAATGTGCTAGCTACCATGTCATCCATCCTGGATAGTCATAGAGCCCAAATATTGGATGCCAATCACAAAGACATTGAAGGTGCCACTCAAGAAGATCCTACTATCCTAGATCGACTTTATATCGATGATAAGAAGATCGATGCCATGATAAAATCCCTGGAAGATACGATCACAAAAAATGATCCCATTGGTATCGAACGGTATCAATATCAACATCCACAGGGCATGCTTATTGTCAATCGGACTGCGCCATTCGGTACTATCCTCATCATCTATGAATCCCGACCCGATGTCACGATTGAAGCCGCTGCGTTGGCCTTCAAAGCAGGCAATACCATACTACTTAAGGGAGGTAAAGAAGCACGACATACCAATCTGCTGCTTGTCTTCTATTGGCATCAAGCGCTCGAGGCTAATAAGATAACTAGTACATTAATTCAATATCTGGATTACAGTCGGGAGCAAACTACCGCATTATTAAAATCACCCACTTTTAAAATAGATCTCGTAGTACCTCGAGGTGGTGATGCCCTCATCGAGATGGTGAAGTCGCTTTCTTCCGCACCGGTTTTGGTCAGTGGCCGAGGAAATAATTTTATCTATGTGCATGCTGCTGCTGATCTGCAGGAAGCGACTGCGATCATCTTAAACTCTAAGCTCCATAAGATCAGTGTGTGCAATGCTACCGATAAGATTTTATTCGATCGAGATATACCAGACCTTTCTGCATTCATCCTTTCGATTTATCACACCT
>JAYSTG010000413.1:0-3473 GCA_043719965.1 Saprospiraceae bacterium
GTATTTGAAAATCGTCAGCCCGTAACCGCTGCTGAATAAAGTTACAAAAGTTCATTGTTAATTCTGCTGTTCATTAGTATTCCGTCGGCTGGAACTGAAGCCGATTAGCGAACAAAAAGCTGAGAATATATTCGTCGCCCCGCCATATTGCCAAACCGAATTGTTGTGTGCTGCGCTATTGTTATTGTAATATTTCAAATAACTCGGACTACTTCTTATAAATATACAACCACGCATTTGCACTTGTTTCTTGATTTTCGTTATAACCACCAGTAATCAAGACTTGTCCGTTTTGTAAAAGATTGGCGCAAGAAAACAAACGCTCAGTTCCCATATTTCCAACGATGATTGTAAATTTCGCTGATGCAGGTTGATAGATTTCTGTCCGATTAGCACCTCCTGCAATTAGAATATTGCCATTTGATAATAGTATTGATGTTCCATTATGTTTATAGCGAGTGATATTCATATTCCCCGCAGGTTTGAATAAAGCTGAAACGGGGTCGTAAAGTTCTGCACTTGAATAAGTTCCTTTTGAATCACGTTCATCTGAACCTCCGTTAATAAGAACTCTGCCATCAAAAAGTCTAACTGCATCATGTTTATGACGGATTATACTCATGTTGCCAATTAATTTAAACTTTTCTGATACAGGGTCATAAAGTTCTGCACTTGAATAAATTTTTATATTAGCCCTTCTGTCTTTGTGCCCCCCTGTTATAAGAACACTTCCATTTTTTAAAAGTGTTGCAGTGTGTGATTCTCGGGCAGTTGTCAGAGAACCAGTAGTGGAAAAAGTTTTTGTTTGCATGTCATAAAGTTCTGCTGATTGTAAAAACGACCAACCAACTCCAACGCCTCCCGCAAAAAGAATTTTTCCATTATTTAAAACCGTTGCTGTATGTCCGCTACGTGGTATATTCATTTCAGGTCCGGCAGAAAAGATTTGTGTTTTGGGGTAAAAAATTTCTGAGCTAGAAAGATAACTTCCATTGTAACCTCCTGCTATAAGAACTTGTCCATTTGGAAGTAAGGTCGCAGTATGTCCTGCCCGAGTAGCGGACATCTGTCCCACAGATGTAAATGTTTTTAAGGCAGGGTCATAAATTTCAACACTTGATAAAGGATTGCCTGCAAATCCTCCGGCTATAAGCACCTTGCCACTTTTTAAAACTGTTGCAGTGTGTGCTGCACGGGCTGTTTGCATTTTTCCGGCAGGAATAATTAAACCATTTGTTGTGTCCACCGCACTTGAATGATTGCTAAAAGTGTCGGAATTTTCTTTGAGATTACCCGAGTTATTTTGAGCATGCTCCTGACTTATTTGTGCGGAGCTCAAGAAGAATGAAAGAATAAAAAGAAAAAATATTTTGGTTGTCATCGTGATGGTTTTGCTGGTAAGATATTTAAAGAGTGTTCATAAAAAGATGTCTTTTGACGATTTGTAAGATATTCTACATAAAATGCAAGAGCTTTCATTTTTTAAATTCCTGAAATTGTCAGGATACTACCAATTCTGTGTAAAGTGGTGTCGAAGCATAGCGACAAGCACTAGCGATGGACGACCGTTAGGGAGTCTATCCGCTAGTGCTGTGTTATGCTCTGGCCTATTTATTTTATTCACTTATCATGAGTTTTTTCTTATCAATTTCTACACTGAAGTTTACTTTAGCCTTTAATGCTTTGAAAACTTTCAAGATTGTATCAAATCTAGCATCAGTTGCTGAGTTCTCTATTTTGGAAATTTGAGCTTTTTGAACGCCTACAAGTTCGCCTAATTGTTCTTGAGTTAAATTTTTCTCTAATCTAGCCTGTTTGATTGCTTGTCCCAATAAATCAATTCTTAATTCTTGTTCAAATTGGTCACGTTTAGGAGTCCCCTTTTTACCAATGTATTTATCGGTTAATTCATCTAAACTATATGTCTTCATGATTTTTTTGTTTTAAAATATTCACTTTTAATCTTTTCTGCCTTTTCTATTTCCTTTTTCGGTGTTTTGCTTGATTTCTTGATAATTCCATGAGTTGTGATCACTACCGTATTCTCTGATTTATCCCAAAATGCAAAAAGCCGATAAGCTATTTTGTTATAAGTTGTCCTAAATTCCCAAATTTCACCGGTTAGCTTTTTAAAGAGTTCATTGTCGTTTATGCTTTGAGCCCTCCAGATGTTGTAAAAGATCTTATCTCTTGGCTTATCTTCCAAATTATCAAGAAACTCTTTTACCTCTTGAAGAAATTTGATAGTAAATCTTTGTTTTTCCATCCATTTTAGACAAAGATATATGTTTCCTGATTAAGAAACAAGAGTTTTTAATTTTTTTTCTTATGGTCGAGCATAACGAAGAAGGGATTAAAGAAGTAAAAAAAAGAAGGGTTTAGAAGCATAACTGTTCGTTTACCTACACTGTTTGATTACCGAACAAAGCCCTACTTTTTTTTATTTCTTTTAATCTTAATGTTATATGCAGTTAAGCTGTTGATACGAAGCGATTCAGTTAGCAATCCGTACCAAGTTTAATCAAGGCGATGTCCTCTGGTTGAGCTTCCCATATCAATTCAAATATCAGATGCAAAGTTTTACTTGTGCTTTTCAAAAGGAAAATAATCAAGCACATCATACTTCCAAACATTGGTAGGAAATATCACTACAAGATTTGCTGTTTTCTTTCCAATATTTTTGAAAGCATGCGGAACTCCTGCTGGAATGTTGACAATATAAGGGGCTTTTATAGTGAACATTGTATCGCCCAAAGCATATAGGATTTCGCCATCAAGCAAAACATGCGACTCTTCTCCCTCATGAGAATGCATCGGGGGTGCACCTCCCGGAAATGTTTCAGTAACTCCAATAGTGAGTCCATTATATCCATGCGCTTGTCCTGCCAATACATGCACATATTCTCCAGGACCAGGATTAATTACTGGCAGTTTATCCAGTGTCACTGCATGCTCCGAGTAGTACTTTAATTTGGAGATAGTAGCTGAGTTTGGCAGTGTGCGTCTTTCGAGAACTTTGAAATTATGATGTTGAGCATTTAATGCTGCAATAATTGAGTCTGGAACTTGTTTGAATTCTTCGACCAAACCGTTCAATGAGAATGTCTCTTTTGTTGAGTCTTTAAGAACTGTGTCGGACTTGTTTTCGGTCTTATTGTTTGAGCAAGAGTTCAAAATTAGCCCACCTGCAATTACTGTGATTAATAATCTTAATGCTTTCATTTTATTTTGTTTTAGAATTTGTTTTTTGTTTCTATTGTTAATTGTTTTGCCCATTGGGCTAAAGTACAAAAGCTCATTAGAATTCCGAAAGTTGGAGTTAGCACCACCGCCAATTGGTTGCCTATAACGTTGGTGTTTATGCAGTGCGGGGAATAGGAGGGCTTAAAAATGAAGCGCAGCGAAATGTTAAGCCCGACCTGCTTCGAACTGTCCCACGTTAGCGAACTAAATTAAGAAATTACTTTTAATAC
>JAYSTG010000414.1:0-3457 GCA_043719965.1 Saprospiraceae bacterium
TTCTCAGATATGTGCTTTAATGCTACACGATTAGAGGCATGTCTTTTGGTTTCGGATCAGTCTATACCCGCAAGTGATCTAAGAAGCGATACTACTATCACTGTAGACCCTTCGACATGCTGGTCACGGATTCAAGCCAGTGATTTACAATATGCGTTTACTTCCTCTTGTTGTACTGATTTGTTTTTTGCTATTGCGCTCAAAGACTCCGTTGATTATTTTATTAATAGTTTGAATGCTCAACTTAATTCATTATGTAAAACTTCAGATAGCGCAACGAATAATTCCAAATCCTATCAGCCGCTGATCGATCATTGGCTTACTGCTTTCGTCTTCAAACCCTATCTTGATCTATCGGCTTGTTCAGATCAAAAAATCTTAGTACGTGCTTTTAAGGCTTGTGCGATACCAGGCAAGGATCCAGCTTTTCCTTGTGACGAGCATCAGTGGTTTTGTTACAATACCATTCCAGAGTATCGGAGTTGGCATAATTCTTTTTCCACGGGCAATGCATGGTGTAATTCTAACTATGTGATTGGATGTTGGTCTGACCAGAAAAATCAATTGAATACACAAGATCAAAGATTTAAATATGCTTCAAGTTTGTTATTCAACGATACCAGTAGTTGTAGTGCATTGTTTTATAGGACTACTTTAAATGCAGCGGCCGATGTATATCAAGAGTCAGAAATAACAATCCATGTCCAGGATACTTCCAGCACGCAAGATATCGGTTTGCCGGATATCGTTTACCAAGGGTCAGTTACAGATCTCTTGCCCTGTTGTCTAGGAAATACTTGCCTTGGTGAAACGTTCAATCCCGGACTTTGGCCTGGAGCGATTGGATGTAATTGTGATTCTTCAAAGTTTCTAAAATTTTATGGAGGACCTGTCCACAACAGTGCTGTTTATGATGTCAATGGTTATTATGCTTATCCGACTTGTAGTCATTACAATGTAGTTGACTTTCCTCGACCCATATATTGTAGTCAGAGCTTACTTGGAGATACTTCGACAATAAATAGTCGTGCGCTGGATGCATTTTTTTATAAACCGGTATTCAACAAATTAGCAGGTAATAATGAATTTGCCATAAACATACCTTGTGACTCAGCGATTATACGATATCGAGACAGTACGACTTCTATACTGGATTGCGGACAAACTATCATTGCCCGACATTGGTCGTTTCATACTAAATGTGGTAAAAATATTTCGGCCAAACAAAAAATTCAAGTAAGAAAACAATCAGGAATAGAAGTAATCTTTCCCGCGGACCAGATTTTTGATTGCATCAATGCACCGTCAGAAGATTCTTCTTTAGCACCAAGCTCACTTATTCAGCCGATCTTGAAAGGTATAAATATTGCATCGTATAACGTTGAATATGTAGATGCTATGATTAATGTCCATGTGGCAGGCTCTTGCAAAACGATTCAACGCACCTGGACGATTCGAGATACTTGTGTGAAAGGTTCTATAAATTCTTCTCGACCTGAATTTATATTAAATGATACCCTGGTCGCCGACCCATTATTTCGATATTGTGTTTATAGATCTTTAAAAGACAATGGCGATGGGGTTATCAGCTATCGACAATGGATTCGTTTCGTAGATACAAAACCCCCAACGTTAATCTTATCGGATACCATAGTCAGAAGTCAAACCAATTGTATTGCCAGTCCGTTGAGATTAGCGGTTAGCCTAAAAGATGATTGTACTCCTATCCATGCTTTGCAAATAAAAACTTCATTGGATTTATTTTCCAATGGCTCTGAGGATGTCATAATAAATATAGATAGTAACGCGTATACAATTCAAGACCTACCTGTCGGTCGACATCGATTGATTAATATAGTGTACGATTTATGTTCTAATAGTGATACGGTGATTTCCAATATTCAAGTTTTAGATGGCGGAGGTCCTACGCCACGATGCATTGCAGCCACTATTCCCATCTTGATCCCTGCGAGCGGAAGAGTTGAAATTCTAGCCAGAGATTTTGATGCCGGTTCTTTGGCAGGTTGCTCTTTCGGCCCGGTAACTTTCAGTTTTAGTCCCTTACTCACGGATTCATTTCGGATATATTCCTGTGATAGCTTGGGGATCAAGCCGATAAGAATTTGGATTACCAATTCAAGAAACTTGCAAAATACTTGCACAGTTATACTTCAAGTTAATGCTTCCAATAATGCTTGTACTGCTTCATTGGATCTTAAGGTGGAAGGGAAAATTACTACCAACCAAAATAATGGTATTGCTGGAGTAGATATCAGGACCAACCTGTTTAATACATTACCGATTACAAATGCTGCTGGTCAATACACTTTAAATAACCTCGTCAAAGGTCAACTTATACGTATTACACCAGATAAAGTCGATGATCCCCTCAATGGGGTCAGTACCATAGATTTACTGTTGATAGAAAAACATATAAAAGGCCTAACTATCATCAAAGATCCCTATGTCCTCATTGCTGGGGATGTCAACAAATCAGGTTCTATCACCGTCACCGACATCGTAGAATTACGAAAATTGATATTAGGTACTACCAGTACATTTCCAAATAATAAGCCATGGATTTTTATTCCAACTTCTTATAAATTCCAGGACCCCTTGAACCCGTGGATCTACCCGGCATTCTTGGAATACCCGACATTGAATTTCTCGATTTCTGATGCGGACTTTTATGGTATCAAAGTAGGCGATGTTAATAATTCAGTCGTCCTTGGCGCGCAAGATCTGGAGTCCAGACAACCCAATTCGATCCAATGCACGATCAAAGAAGAATATCGAAATGGTGATTCATTTTGGGATTTTTATTTGCCCCACGGGTTGTCACATGTTCAGGCTTTCCAATTAAATTTCAAATTGCCAGCTGGCCTTACATTAGACTTGAGCCATTTCGATCAATTGAATTTAAAGCTATCCGATGCTTATTCCTTTTTCAATAACTATTTTAAAATAGCTTGGTCTAAAGAAAGTGGCATCAATTTGAACGCACAATACCCCCTCTTTTCTTTAAAATTGTCCCAAAATAATTCTATTAAAAATCAAGAATCTGTCACACCATTGGCTTCGTTTATTTTTACTAATAATGAATTAAAGTATATTCATAAAGTGGAAATATTGAAGACATGGAATTCTGAAATTGTAGCTTACCCAAATCCAACTTCAAATCTTATTGTTATCAAATTTTACCTCCAAAATTTACTACAGAATAAGATTTTTTTAACATATGGACTGGGACAACAGTTACGATTGATGCTACCCAGCTTAAAACCAGGTTGGAATCATATTACCTTGAATAAAAACGATTTACAAGGCCCTGGTCAATATTTTTTTATAATACAATCTGACACATACGTTCAACAAGCTACATTTATTGTTCTTTAAAACAATTAGTTACAAATTACATATTTATGTAATGTTAAATTTACCATTTGCAGGGTATATT
>JAYSTG010000415.1:0-3444 GCA_043719965.1 Saprospiraceae bacterium
GTATAAAGGGTATCAAATGGATATTCCAGAGGCGGATTCGTAGACACAAAATCATAACCGAGCTTTGATTCCAACGGAATATTATAACCCAATCCCATACCCACTATAGGTGTCAATCTACGATGTTGAATTAAATTGTAATACAATCCCAGGTCCACATTAATCGAAGGTCGCTGAACTTCAACCTTAAAAAACTTAAAATCATTCAATGGCGCATCTATGTGAGGGGCCCCTAGTCTTTCGTCCATCATAGAAGTTTCATAATAAAATTTAGAATAAGTCAATCCCGCTTGAATTTCCATACCCGATCTTAAAACCAAATTGGCCTTGGATCTGAAGAGATAACCATATTGATTATGGATCTGATGATGTAGGAGAAATGGCATACCGCCTTGTACGTTCAAATCAAGACCTACTGGAGTCATAGTTCGTACAAATTTTTGCCATTTACTCAGGGTGTCACCCGCTAAAGGCAAAGAAACTGCTATAGGAACCTCCAGGTCTTTAGCAGAAGGGGACACTGCGATATTCGTAGAAATAGGTGCACTGGAATCCTTGTTTTTTTGATCATCACCCGCTACAGATGCTTGTGATGTATCGGTAACCTCATTACCATCGATTAAATGCACATTGCTTGGTTTTTTAGCAATATCTGAATACTTATTCAATACTTCGTTCAAATCTTGTATTCGTTTTGATTGATTTTCGATGATCTGTTGTAGATGTGTATTCTTCGAAGTCAAATCCTCCAATTCAACCAGGTTGCCTGGTTCCGCTATCTGATTAGATTGATTTTTTTGGGCGAGTTGACTTGGGGTAGAAGTTTTGGAAAGGCTTTTATCTATGTATTTATTTACAATTCTGGTGATGTAAACAGGTCTTTCTATATAAATCGTATCCTGCAATATCGTGGAAGGGTGTGAAATCATGGAATCAGAAGATGGCTCTGAGGTGTTATTAATTGTTTTGAGTTTAGTTCCAGTCCATAAGAAAAACAATAGTGCTGCTGTTGAAAGCCCTGCGATCAAAGGCCAAACAAAGAATGGTAAAGGCATACTGTTTTCTCGCCTCAATTTTTGATCTAGCAGGTTCCAGTCTGCTTCTTTAAAAGGAAGCCCTCGCTCTGCTTCCGCTTTATTTCGATAGGATTCAAAAAACTTATCCATGTTTATCTTTTGCTTTGAGCCGTTATACTATCGGCATGACATATTAATTTTCGAATGTTTTCAATAGCCCTAAATAAATTAGAGCGAGAGGTTCCAGCGGAAATATTCAATTTTGTGGCGATTTCTTCATGGCTTAAATCTTCCAATATATGGAGGTTCAAAACCATCCTGTATCGAGGTGAAAGCTTTTGTAAGTATGGCACCAGATCTTCTATTGCATCAAAAGTGTGGAGATCTTCCGCGCTAAAAAAAACCACCTCAGAGTTCTCTAGGTTGAATGTTTTGAGCTTATGGTACTTTCTAAAATAATCAATGGCCTTATTGATCATGATTTTACGCATCCAGGTTTTAAAGGAGTAGGTATTATCATACAATTCGATGTGCTTAAAAATACTTAAAAAACCATCATTGAGAATCTCGACTGATTCTTCTTCACTACTTCCATAGTGCAAGCATACGGTCTTGGCATAGGAATAGTAAGTCTCATAAAGCTTTTTCTGAGCTCTAGGATCTCCGAACTTGACTCCTTCAATCAATTCTTCCAACGATGGAACTCCATCTTTCATACGCTTAATATACGGCTATTTGTAGGCTTGCGTTGCGTGGGAACTCCATATTTTAAAAATATTTTAATCTTCTGTCTTATCCTTCAGCAAGATAAAACCAAGACGCAACGAAAATTAAGCAGGTTGTCGTATAAGAAAGAAAACAAGTATGAAAATCAAATTAATATTTTTTCTCCTTCATTTCTCGTCGTTCGGTGGTCTGGCGCAACAGATCACGCTCAGCGGTTATGTAAGAGATATTCATAATAACGAGGCGATCATCGGAGCTACACTCTATGAAATCTCGCAACAGGTGGGCACCACCACGAATGAGTACGGCTATTACTCACTGACACTAAAAGCAACGGACACAATAGGTCTCATCGTGACCTATCTCGGCTATCTACCAGAAGCTAGGAAAATATTTTCTGTCTCGAGTATACGGTTGGATTTTGCTCTTACAGAATCCACCACGGAATTAAAAGAAGTAGTGATCAATGCCTCCCGCAATAATGATAATGTGCAACGTGCTCAGATGGGGATCATCGATGTACCCATGAAAGCAATCATGGGCTTGCCAGCGATAGGTGGTGAACGAGACATACTCAAAGTGATACAGCTTTTACCTGGAGTTCAAGCAGGTCAAGAAGGTACCACAGGGTATTTTGTACGAGGTGGCAATTTGGATCAAAACCTCGTACAATTAGATGAAGCTGTAATCTACAATCCTAATCATTTGTTTGGATTATTCAGCACTTTTAATGTAAATGCCATCAACCATGTAAAACTGATCAAAGGAGGTTTTCCGGCTGAGTTCGGAGGGCGATTGAGCTCCATCCTGGATATACAAATGAAGGAAGGTGACAATCTCAAGTACCATGTAGATGGCGGTATCGGCCTATTGTCTGATAACCTTACGGTTCAAGGCCCTATTCAAAAAGGGAGATCCTCGTTTATGGTTTCAGGTCGTCAGACCCATATCAATCTTTTACTCAAGTCATTGCGTGTTAAATCATCCGGCTTTCGATTCTATGATATCAATTCGAAAATGAATTATGTCCTTGGACGCAAAGACAGAGTCTACCTTAGTTTTTTTAAAGGAAATGATAATGCGTCATACCATGCTGTCAATAGCTTGAAGTATACCACTGATTTTGGCAATACGACGGGTACAGTAAGATGGAATCATTTGGTGGGGAATAAGATATTTGTAAATACTTCCTTTATTTACAATGATTATCACCTGGCATTAAATACAGAACAAAACAGCTATTATTCCTCCTTATATACTGGAATACGCGATCTATCGGCCAAATCAGACTTCACGTATATTCCCAATACGAGGCATAAAATAAAAGCGGGAATCACCTACACCTATCATACACTATATCCAGCTGCTTTTTCAGCCAATATACCGAAAAAAGGAAATCGAATCAGTATCAAACAGGATAGTTTGCCACAACATTATTCGAATGAATTGGCCCTTTATGCAGGTGACGAATATGATATATCAAAAACTTTCAGTTTACAATATGGATTGCGCCTTCCTGTATTTCTTATAAAAAATAAAACTTATGTCAACCTTGAACCTCGGGTGACGACTAAAATAGCGCTCTCTCCTACTGCTTCCATTAAAGCATCTTATACACAGATGAATCAATTTCTCCACCTTATTCCAAATGCAACAGCCGGCTTGCCCACAGATATCTGGTTGCCATCCAGTACTAAAACAA
>JAYSTG010000416.1:0-9611 GCA_043719965.1 Saprospiraceae bacterium
ATACCTGAAAACCAAGCGAAATTAAAGTGATTAGATAAGTAATATAGTTACTCAAAATGACAATAAAAAAAAGCCCTACCGAATCACATCCAGTAGGGCTTACATAACCGGGGGGAATTATTCCTTCTTACCGTTCGATAAAGAACTCCGTAAATATCTTATCATTATTGCGATCGACTAACAATCGATATCGACCATTGGGTAGATCTTTTAGTTCTGCATGAACTTCATTTTTATCCTGAGTGCCCTGGACTGACATGGTTTTACCTTTGTCATTTTTGATTTCAAATCGCAGGATATCAAATTGATTTTTCAATCGAATGACAATCTGATCTTGAATCATGTCTTGATAAATCTCAAAAGGGCTATCTCGTTCCTTATGGATGACCAAAAAGGATTCAGCTGGTTTTGATGATTTCAATTCAGAAGTGAGACTGCCCATTGAGGGCTTTTGCGTTTTGATATTTTGTGCTCTGGCTACCTGTCCAAAAAACAAAAATATCAAAGCTGTGGGAAAAAGCTTTTTCATATATGGTTTATTTAATTTCAATATGTGTTGATTCAGAATTACTTACAAATCCTTGTATGTAACTGAAAATCAAAGATAATAAATATTACAAAAAATCGTAATATGTTTAATATTATTTTTGAAGAGGACTAACTTTGGTATCCTCGATCTTTGTCTTTATTTGATTTTTGAAAGTTTACTCCTTTCAAATTCCTTTACCTTTCCTCGAATGAAAAAGATAGTACTCGGTCTTTCTGGTTCCAGCGGTGCGATATATGCATATCAATTGATACAGAAATTAAGTCATCTTCGCTCGCAATGGGATGAAATAGGTGTAGTAATGAGTGAGAATGCGCTGATCAATTGGCATCTTGAACTCGATCGAGATTTTGTATTACCAGAAGGCTTCAAAAAGTATGAATCGAGTGATTTTACTGCACCTTTTGCCTCAGGATCTGCTCGATATGAGACGATGATCATATGCCCGGCATCTATGGGTACTCTAGCAAGGATAGCTAGTGGAATATCTAATGATCTGATGACTCGTGCTGCTGATGTCATACTCAAAGAGCGTCGGAGACTCATCGTAGTACCTCGAGAAACACCGATGAGTCTCATCCATCTAAGGAATCTAGTCACGCTCAGTGAATGTGGTTCCGTCATACTACCTGCTATCCCTTCTTTTTATTCTAAGCCATCAAGTATGGATGATCTGATCGGTACCGTAGTCGATAGGATATTGGATCATGCAGGATTTGATATCACTTCGTTTCGATGGGGGTGATCAGTCGTTACGTACTTTTTTTAGATCCCGATTGACAGCGATACTAGCATTGAGCTCAAAGCAAGCTATAATTACAAAACAAAACAATTGGATATACAATAAGGTGACGATCAAGGCTCCGATCGGACCATAGATCAAATGAAAAGACCCAAATCGATTGATAATAAACGAAAAGATCAATGAAATTAATAAAGAACTTAAGGTGGCCAGCGTCGTTCCTGGAGAGAAAAATCTAAACCGCTTTTTCATCGAAGGACCATATCGGAATATAGTAGCGAAAATGCCCTGAAACAATAATATACTGATGATCCATTTGAATAGCCCAAACACAAATCCTGAGTATTCTTTTAAAAATAAAAATTGAATCACCCAATTTTTTTTAGAGCCCGAGACGGGGCTGTCAATGACCCATTTTTGATTGGTAAAATAAGTAATCAGGCTACTCCATATTTCATTACCGAAAATAATGACTACCACCGAGGTGATCACTAAAAAAGCGACCAGTACGACCAGCCTGAGCGCATCGATCCACTTTTGCCAAAAATTTCTTTTACGAAAAGTCATATCATAGGATTTTTCGAATCCGCGCATCATGGATTGCATCGCATTGGTAGAAAAATATAGTGCGGTCAAAAAAGATATCGATAATAAGCCATTGCGGGGGATAGAAATCACATCTTCAATGGTCTTAAATATGAATGGCTCTACGGGATCGGGAGTAAAGGATTGTAATTCCCTGAAAAGTACATCTTTGATGCCTTTGATTGGTAATAATGGTATCAAGGTAAATAAAAAGATAAAGAAAGGGAATAGAGCCAATAAAAAAGAGAATGCCAGGGAATTGACTTTATGAATGATACGTTCTCGACGGGATTCATTATAGAGAAATACCAAAATATCATAGATTGGAATGCCGGCAAATCCGGGCATAGATTTATATTTCGCCCATTCAATGATTCGATCCAATCTTTGGGACCCTAATAATTTCTCCAGGTTATTGATGATGGGTATTTTCGATGGCATAGGAGATGAGTTCTTTTAGAAATGTAGGACACGGTACACGTTGTCTGGTATCAGCATCAAGAAAACAAAGTCGCACGGTAGCAGCATTGATGAGTAAACCAGCTTCATTCCGGATCTCCGTAAAAAATGTAATGGTGTCATCAGGTACTTTGCGTAGCATCGTTTTGATCTCCAACATCTGGTCATACAATGCAGGACGAAGATATCGTACATGCATGGATATTACCGGCATCAGTATCCGGTTTTTATGTTCAAGCTCGCTGTAGGTTAATCCCAGTGATCGCATAGTCTCCACTCTCCCCACTTCGTAATATTCTGCAAATCTGCCATAGTAAATGAAGCCCATTTGATCTGTTTCTCCGTATCTGGAACGGATAGGATGAGCATAAGCAAATTCTTTATTTTTCATATACAGGTTCGTTGTACTGGACAGGACATACAATGTGGGCCTCCTCTGGCTCTGGAGAGCTCCGCGCTAGGAATCGTGATGATGGTTTTTTGAAGGTTTTGTATTTTATCTAAAGGCAAAGCCATAAAATCGGAAGCATGGAGAATAGTATATCCAGCTGTCTCGAGGGCCATAGCAGTCACTGGATTCCGATCATAGGTAATAGCCACTCCAGGTCTGATTGTAAGTAGATTGCAACCATCTGTCCATTGCTCACGTTCTTGAGTCGGGGTATCTCCATTACCCACCCAGGTAAAATCTATTTCGCTACTGATTTCATTCCATAAAAATTCTTTTAGTGTAGAATAATATTGTGTATCGCCCTGGATTCTATGCACCTCTACAAAAGAACTGAAACCATCTTCTACAATAGGCTTGTACGCGACGAATCGGTGTGTATCTATCTGAGTAATGATCGTATCGATATGCATAAAGGAACGGTCTGCCGGTATATTGAACATCACCACATTGGATATTACTTGATGTGCGAATAAATAATTTTTGAGGGAACGAAAAGCATGACTGTTAGTACGCTCACTGATACCGATCAATAGATATTCTTTGTTGAGGATCATGACATCACCTCCTTCCATCGATACGGGTTCACCTTTTTTAGAGGGAGGAAAATTTTCTAACACGTTCAGATCGATTAATCTCCCACTTTGGCGAGGGCCCGCAAATAAGGGATGATTATACAGAATAAATCTGGTCAGATAATTTTCCCTACTCCGCGCTTGTTTTGCAGCTTTGGAAATAAGAAAGTGTTCATTGATGGTGACGGCTATATCTCTGGTAAATAGAAAATTGGGTATGGGATCAAAGAGCACTTGTTCATCTTCCGGGTCATATCCTGTGATGAGCGTTTCAGCAAGGTCATGATCTGGTTTTTTACCTAATCGAGTACTAAAGGTCTGAGGCAATTCTTCATAATCGATCAGGCTGTGAATCAGTTTTTCCCGATGACTTAGATTTTGACTCAAAGCCTCTTGTAATAATTTTTGAGTTTCAAGGACATGATCTTCCCCGATCATTTTTCTAAGGATATCCGTAAATATTTTATGCTCTGCTTGCATGGCAGGTAGATATACAATATCATCAAACAACAATTCAGATGATTTTTTAGGCGATACTCTCAATATGCCTTCGTCCGGTCTATGTACAATTACTTTTAGCAGTTGACCGATTTCAGAATCGACTTGTAGTGTGGCATTGGGTTTCATGGTATTACATGACTTGTTTTGTAAAGGTCAAAAATCGACGATTTTATATGAAGTACCAAATATGGAGTAGCACGGTATTGCGATTTAGTTCGATAGCCTCCGTTATTGGGATCACTTTTAACTTCAATTATATCGAAAAATTAAATAGGAATAGGATACTTTAAGGTTTGCTCAGTCCGGGTTGGTCGTAATTTCACCGCTGAGTAAAAAACTCGTATTCCTAGCGATGGGGATAATTTGTATTTTTGCCGCGTTATTAGCCGGAAATTCTCCGTAATCATTTTCTATGTTAAAAAAAATAAAGTCCATATTCGTATTCGAAGAAGAGGGAGGAGCTAGGTTACCAAAAGCTGAGACGAATGAATCTTTGGATAACTCCTCTGGCAATTCAGTGCAGACATCTGCTCCGGATATCGCGGACCGCTCAGTAGCTCTACCTGAAGTATCCGCGCAAAATCGTTTTTTGGGTATTTTAGCTCAAACTATCGAAAAAAACAATCAACCTGGATTTGATTATTTCGAGTTTCGCCAATCCCTCATCAACTTGGCAAAATTGAATATGGACGAAGCCACCAGATATAAAAGCGCCTATGCAGCTGCCCAGGCTATGGGAGTCTCTCCTACAACTTTAATCAATAGTGCAAAAGGATATCTTAATCTATTGACTGAAGAAGGGAAAAAATTCTCTATAGCTGAACAAAATCAGCGGACCAAAGTAGTCGAAGACCGCAAAAATGAATTGGCTCAGATATCGTCTGATATTCAAAAAAAGCAAGAAATGATCTCCCGCCTACAAGCAGAAGTAGAGCAATTGACCAAAACCCTGGAGACAAAAAAAGAAGATGCAGACAACATGGCTGGTAAATTGGAACAGACTAAAGCCGAATTTGAGGCGGCCATGGGCGCCATCGCAGGCAAGATCTCTACGGATATCGAATTAATGGACCAATATTTAAAATAAACTGATTATTTAAGGAAATTTTATGGACAATACTGAATACAAACCAAAATCTTTTTGGAAAAAGCCTGAAGGAATCACTGGAGCTATTTTTCTAGGCGGTATTGTAATCGGAGGAGGTATCCTACTAGTCACTTTGCTTCCCGTTTTGTTGAGTTTAGTACAAAGTACCTTGGGGTTGGTAGTTACACTATTGGCCTTAGGTGCTGTGATATACATGGCGTTGGATCCTAAGATGCGCAATCTGGTTTGGTACATGTATAAAAGTGTGATGCGATCCATCACCGGCTTATTCGTCAAAATAGATCCCATAGGTATCCTCAAAAGTTATGTTGAAGATCTGAAAGCCAACCTGACCAAGATGAATCAGCAGATCAATAAACTTCGAGGGCAATTGCATAAGCTCAAAGAACTCATGTTGAATAATCAAAAAGAGATCAAAAACAATCTAGAAATTGCTTCACAAGCCAAACAAAGCAATCAACAAAATGTAGTAATCCTAAAATCTCGTAAAGCTGGTCGTCTGCAAGAGTCTAATATGAAATATGAAGATCTCTACAAGAAAATGGAGGTACTATATAGAGTTTTGACCAAGATGTACGAAAACTCCCAGATCATGCAGGAGGATATAGCAGACCAGGTAGAAGTGAAGGAACAAGAACGCAAGGCTATTCATGCTAGTAATTCGGCTATGCGATCTGCCATGAGTGTGATCAAAGGAGATAAAGATAAGCGAGCAATATTTGACCAGGCTTTGGAAGCGGTAGCAGATGATGTAAGTCAAAAAGTAGGCGAAATGGAGCGATTTATGGAATTATCTGATAATTTCATGAAGAGCATAGACCTTCAAAATGGTGTCTTTGAAGAAGAAGGTGTTAAAATGCTGGAAAAATGGGAAGCTGAAGGTGTTTCGATGTTGTTAGGTACAGAAAAAGCAAATCTAATCTCAAAAGCCAACAGCGATGAAGAGATCTTGGATCTGGATGCCCCTTTAGCTCGTCCTGAAAAAGTAGGTGCTCATAAAAACCAGTACGATAATTTTTTTGATTAACTCGTGCGCTCGAATTTATTCCCTTGAAGGCAAGTCCAGTACGATGTAATTTATTCCATAGGATCGGATCATTCCTTCTTCAATCGTTAACTGTCCCTAGTTCCACCAATTTCAAACTCATTTTTGCTTGGTTTTCTATAACTTCATCGATACTTTAATGAAATATGTCCGATCACCCTGAAACTGGGAATTTTGTTAATCCTCGATTTGTTGTAATTTTCGGATTATTAAACAAATCTTTCTATGGCTACACGATTGACAGGATTTTCAAGATTTTTACTTACTCTATTAATTTTAGGACTGGTTGCAGGAGTTGGGTATTATTTACTCAATAAGACGAGCGTAGGCACCAAGCTCAAAGATCAGACCCAACAATCTGCTGAAACCAAAACAGACAAACCTACTAGTACTACTAACTCATCTTCAAATAATGCCACATCAGGGGCATTTAAAGACGCTATCAAAATAGGGGTAGTGACCTGGGGAGGGTATGCCGGTGGGCAGTATTTTAATGAAGGGTTTAAAGCCAATTCCAGATCAAGATTTGTAAAGGACTATGGATTTCCGGTAGATTTCAAGATACTAGATGATGTCCCTGTATCGAGAGAAGCTTGGAAAAATGATGAGGTCAATTTACTCTGGTGTACTATTGATGCTTTGCCAACTGAAATTTCCGGACTTGCAGATTTTGATCCAGTCGTAGTATTTCAATCCGATTGGTCTCGCGGGGGTGACGCTATAGTAGTTCGACGAGGCATTAATAATGTGAATGATTTAAGAGGAAAAAAAATAGCTGTAGCTGAAATGACTCCATCACATTCCTTCTTATTGTGGATGTTGGACGCGGCCAATCTCAAAACTACGGATGTCGAGTTGATAAAACAAGCCTCGGCGATCGATGCTGCCCAATTATTTAAAAGTGGTCAAGTAGATGCTGCTGTAGTATGGAGTCCAGATGATCAGGCTTCTTTAAAAGCAATTGCTGGATCTAAAATTTTACAAAGCACCAAATCTGCTTCAAATATTATTGCTGATGCTTTTATTGCTAAACGATCCTGGGCAGAAGCCAATAGGGATAAGCTGCAAAAACTCTATGAAGGTTGGATGAAAGGTGCTGCAGAGATTAATGCGAATGAGTCCAATAAAAGAAAAGCTGCAAAAATATTAGCAGAGAGCCTGAGTGGATTTACAGAGGAAGATGCATACGCAGCTATCAGCAATACGAGATTAGCTACTCATGGAGATAATGTCAATTTCTTTGGACTTAATCCTGAGTATAAAGGGGTAACCGGTGAACAATTGTATTCAAAAATGACGAATATGTATAAATCTCTTGGCTATGCTGAAGGCAAAGTGTCTAACTGGCGTATTATCAGTGATCCATTGTCTATCAAAAATACTTCATTGACAGGTCCAGACCATGCTGCTGAAGGCCAGAAGGTTTTCATTAAAGTGACAGAAGAAGCAGGGAAGGCCAAAGAAGCTATCGCTACGAAACGAGTATCTATTACCTTCCGATCCGGTGAATCTATGTTGGATGAAAATGCAAAGTTTATCATAGATCGCGAGATGGTAGAAATTGCAAAAGCTTTTGCGAATAGCCGAATTAGGGTAGAAGGTAATACTGACAATGTAGGATCATTGATTACCAATCAATCCCTTTCCAAAAAAAGGGCGCAAGCTGTAGTCGACTATTTGGTCAATACTCATAGTTTTAATAGAAATCGATTCGTCGTTGTAGGCAATGGCCCTGATAAACCCGTAGGTTCAAATGAAACTGAAGATGGTAAATCAAAAAATCGGCGCACGGACTTCCAATTAATCTCTGAGTAACCTGATGAAAGATTGGTTCAAACTCAGGGGGGAGATCGTAGGATCTTCCAATTTAGTTACTTCGATTTTAGGCTTTGTTATTACCTTTTTACTTTGGTGGGTCTTAGCTGAATTGTTTTCAAAACGCAAACCGATCTACGAAGGATCGAGCGATACGGCTATTGAATTGATAGACTCTACAGGTAAGGAAAAAGTAAAATTATGGGATGAAGCCAATGCAAATACTCCGGCAAAAGGATATGAGAAAGTATATCCCTTATTGCCAAGACCTGATCATACTTTATATGCATTCGCACCCTTGTTTTCTAAAGACAAGTTAGTAGGAAATACATTGCACTCCTTCTGGCTCAATCTACAAGGATATTTCTGGGCTATATTCATTGCCTTGCCGATAGGCATGATACTTTCTTTGTTTCCATTATTTAAAAATATGTTTGCTCGGCAGATCGATGCTATGCGATATTTGCCTTTGTCAGCTTTGACTGGTTTATTTATTATTTGGTTCGGATTGGGTGATTCTATGAAGATTGCTTTTTTAGCAGTAGGAATTTTAGTGTATCTCATACCCGTAGTCATGCAGCGCATTCAGGAAGTGGAAGACACGATGGTGCAGACATCTTTTACGATGGGCGCTACTCCCTGGCAGCAAATCAAAAAAGTATTTTTTCCGGCCTCCTTATCCAGTTTGATGGATGACATCAGAGTACTCACCGCTATCTCCTGGACTTACATCATTATAGCAGAATTACTCCATAAAGAGACAGGGGTAGGGGCCCTTATTTATACCAAAGCCAGATTGGGACAGACTGATCGAGTATTTGCAATATTAATAGTCATTACACTCATAGGTTTGTTCCAGGATCAAATGTTTAAGCTCATAGATCGCCTAATAAATCCCCATAAATATTATAAAAGTAAAGTGGATGGTATCAGTGATGGTCGCATAGGTGCAGGTGCATGGTTGATTGCTATCATAGTAGGTATTATAGCTAGCTGGTCATCCTCCTTAAACACTATGCTGATCTATAGTGGTTGGATATTAGCTGCAGCTGGGACGATCTTTATCCTCATGGGTTTTATCAAAATCAATAAATCAACGAATAATTAATGTACGAGGTTAAGGATAGCGAACTACCTAATCTGATAGAGTTAAAGAATATCAGTCAAAGCTATGACGGTGGCAAAAATTTCATTATACAAGATCTGAATCTTTTGATTGAAGACAAACCTAGTCAAGGGCAGTTTGTGATTTTATTGGGCATGTCTGGCTGTGGAAAGTCTACATTATTGCGATACATCGCAGGACTACAAAACCCGACTCTAGGAGAGGTCCATATTCATGGCAAACCTCGGCAAGATGCTGATCATGCGGGTATGGTATTCCAACAATATTCTTCTTTCCCGTGGCTCACAGTATTAGAAAATGTAGCAATTGGTTTGGAGTTTAAAGGCCTGGAAGAAAAAAAGAGAAATCAAATGGCCCTTGAAATGATTGAATTGGTCGGTCTCGCAGGTCATGAAAATAAATATGCTCAATATCCAACGTTGTCCGGTGGACAGTTGCAACGAGTAGCTATTGCGCGAAGTTTATTAGCCAATCAAGAAATCTTACTCATGGATGAGCCATTCGGCGCATTGGATGTCAAGACCAGGGTGCAAATGCAGGATTTATTATTGAGCTTGTGGAGCAAATTTCATTCTACAATTTTATTTGTAACGCATGATATCCGGGAGGCTGTATATCTTGGTGATGATATCTATTTTATGAAATATGCTCCGTCCAAAA
>JAYSTG010000417.1:0-9597 GCA_043719965.1 Saprospiraceae bacterium
TTAGTCATCACTCAAGATTCAGCCTCTGCTCAGAAAATGGCTCTAGAGATCAAATCTCAATCTGCTATCAAGTTAGCTCCTGGGTTGGAGATCACGCTATGGGCCACGGATTCCTTAGCGCCAGATCCTGTAGGTATGGATATTGATTATAACAATAATATTTATTTGACCAGAACGAATCGCCAAAAGAATTCGGAATTTGATATTCGTGGTTACCCTCATTGGATGACCCCTTCCATTGCTTTAAAGTCTGTAGAAGACAGGAGAGCATTTTTGCACAAAACATTTTCAGCTGAAAAGTCTGAAGAAAATAAATGGTTACCTGACCTCAATCAAGATAGTATTCATGATTGGCATGACCTTGCTATAGAAAAAGAAGAAGTCTGGAAACTGCAAGATCGCAATGGAGATGGTACCGCCGATATTTCGACTCGCATCATCAATGATTTTAATGATGAGGTTACCGATATACTGGCAGGCATATTGGTGAGAGAAAAAGATATGTTTCTCACTGTAGGACCTGATGTATGGCGCTTAGAAGACACTAATGGAGATGGTGTCATGGATAAAAAGAACTCTATATCCACCGGATATTCTGTTCATATTGGATTCAGTGGACATAATCTATCTGGTGTAGTAGAAGGCCCTGATGGCAAAATCTACTGGAATATCGGAGATATTGGAGCCAATATCACTGATAAGCAAGGCAACAAATACCCTCACCCCAATGAAGGGTTGATATTAAGGAGTAATCCTGATGGTAGTGATTTTGAAGTCTATGCCCAAGGATTGCGTAATACGCATGAATTTGTATTCGATGAATATGGCAATCTAATATCTTCTGATAATGATGGTGATCATCGCGGTGAAAGCGAACGATTAGTACATGTCGTAGAAGGATCAGACGCAGGCTGGAGATCCAACTGGCAATATGGAAAATACACTGATCCCAAAAACAATCGATATCATGTTTGGATGGACGAAAAACTGTCCATCCCTCGATGGGAAGGTCAGGCCGCATATATTATGCCTCCAATTCAGAACTTTCATAATGGCCCCACAGGTATGGTTTATAACCCAGGTACAGCTCTGGGTGCAGCTTGGTTGAAGAAATTCTTTTTAGTGGAATTTGTCGGCAATCCGTCCACTTCACACATATGGGCTTTTGACCTCAAACCCAAAGGAGCCTCTTTTGAATTAAAGTCAGATCTGGATATGGTAAGCGGCATACTTCCTACAGGTATACGATTTGGTACAGATGGAGCATTATATGCTGCCGACTGGGTCAATGGATGGAGTACTAAAAATTATGGAAGAGTATGGAAGATCGATGTGGCTGGGGATAAAAATGACCTTAAGGCGGAGCGTGCTGAAACCGATCGACTCATGCGACAAAAATATTCAAATCTGAAAGAGGAACAATTGGCCGACCTATTGAAATATAAAGATATGCGTGTGCGCCAGCGTGCTCAGATCGAATTAGCATCTAGAGGTGATCGTGCTGCTTCGATATTCAAAGCCGCTGTGCAGCAAAAGGAAAATCAATTGGCTAGAATTCATGGTATTTGGGGTTTAGGTCAATTGATCGATAAAAACAAAAAACTTGGGGATGATCTCAAGTCATGGTTGAATGATACAGACGAGGAGATCGTAGTCCAGTGCTTGAAAGTATTGGGAGATCATAAAATCATGGATGCAGGATCGTTGATGGTAGAAAAGTTAAACCATTCCAACCCGAGAATTAAGTTTTTTGCTGCTCAAGGCCTAGGTCGTATTAAACATCAAGCAGCATTTGATGGATTACTCAAAGTAATCACAGATAATGCCGATGCAGATCTATATATCCGACATGCTGCTGTATTGGCATTATCGCGGTTGGGAGATATCACTAAGTTAGCGGCATTGACCAGTCATACTTCCAAGTCTGCTCGCATCGCTGCAGTCATAGCCTTGCGAAGATTAAAAAACCCGGAAGTGAGTAAGTACTTAAACGATCAAGATGAGTATATCGTAACAGAGGCAGCTCGAGCTATCAATGATGATGAATCTATTCCTAGTGCTTTACCTGCATTAGCTAAAATAGTGGAACAAACTAAATTTAAATCAGAGCCATTGCTCAGAAGAGCCATCAATGCCTGCCTTCGAGTAGGTGATGATGCTTCGTTGAATATGTTGATCAAAATGGCAGAAAGGACCGACCTTCCAGCCGCTATCACTGCAGAGACCATGGCGACTATAGGTACTTGGGCCAATCCAAGTGAAACTGATCGTGTCGATGGACGATATCGCGGAGTCATCCAACGAGATGCAGCCCATGTAGTTGCCAAAGTGAAACCTACTTTGAGCAATTTTATTACTTCTAAAGAGCCTGCTGTATTGATTTCTCTCGCTAAGCTATTGGGAGAATTGAAAATCAATGATCAATCTGAGGCTTTGGTCAATTTATTTAATAAAAATGATTCGGTGGATGTACGCATAGCTGCTTTGACAGCCTTGAATCAATTGCAAGATCCTCAATTGCCTGCATTAGTATCCAAAGGCTTAAACGATAAACATACGCGTCTGCGTGCTACTGCATTGGGTTTACTAGATAAGGTGGATCTTTCATCGGCTGCTTTAACTGTATTGGTCAATGATTTGATGAAAAAAGGTAACCCAAATGAACAACAGCGAATGATCTCAGCGCTATCTAAATTGTCAAATGAAAAGACCGAGCCCGTACTTTCTAAATTATTAGACGATATGAAAGCAAAAAAATTGCCTACGGCCTTGGTATTAGATCTTAGTGAGGTTATTGAAAATGGAAATAGTACGGCTTTAAAAGAAAAATTAAAAACAAGTCAAGCCTTTACCAACCCGATGGAAGAATATGCTTCAGCTTTAGAAGGGGGCAATCGTTGGGCAGGTGGCCGTTTTTTTTATGAAAACACCACAGCTCAATGCATCAAATGTCATACTATCAATGGATCAGGAAGTAATGTCGGACCTGACCTTTCTCATATAGCTAGTACACTTTCTCGCGCACAACTATTACAGTCCATGGTGGAGCCAACGACTCGTTTAGCCCCAGGCTTCGGTGTAGTGACATTAACGCTCAAAGATGGTAGTGAGGTCTTTGGTAAATTGGAGAAAGAAACTACAAAAGAATTGACGCTCATTACTGCTAATGCTGAACCGCTACGGATTCCCTTGGATCGTATAGCAAAGAGAAAAAATATTCCATCTAGCATGCCAGATATGACTAAGAAAATGAGTAAACGAGAAATGCGCGATGTAGTGGAGTTTTTGGCCGGGCTTAAGTAGAATCATTTTTTGTATCGCAAATTTATTCGCGTATAGAAAAACATGTGTTGTCACTGTAGCGGCCAATTCATTCGATGAACATAACTGTCCTGTAGCGGCCAATTTATTCGCAGTATAGAAAAACATGTGTCATCACTGCAGCCGCGAATTCATTCGCTGAACATAACTGTCCTGTAGCGGCCAATTCATTCGATGAATAAACCAATCACTTCACAAAAAAATCATCTATCGTAACTACGTTATCCACTAACTCATCTGCATATTCGTTTTTAATGAGCCCATTGCTGGCAATGAAAGTAAGCATTACAGTCTTCCGCTTGGCAGATTTATGTGAGGCTAGGGATTGAATTTTATTTCTCAAGGACTGTGCATAAGATTTTGTGATCGCAAATGTGCTTTTAGAAAACTTTATCTCGCATAGATTGATAATGCGATCTGCACGGTCGATGACCAGATCTATTTGCACTCCATTATTAGAATCTTTATATCGCCATGGGCTGTAAGTATATGCAATGGATTGGATATCCAATGCTTTGACGATTGCATAGATGTGATTGAAGCATATTAATTCGAAGGCAATCCCTCCCCAGATAAGGCCACGAGGAGTAGAATACAGTAGTTTCCATTTGTCTGAATTGCTATTTGCTGATATGTGTATAAACCGATGATAGAAAAATATGTAATGATCCGTGAGTTTGTAATAAGCCTTATTGGTCGGATTGCCGAATGGATGGTATTTGGTAATAAAACCAGACTCGATGAGCTCATCCAGCAGAGTGGTAAAGGAGCCGCCTGAAGGTAATCGTGTAAGCTTGGTTAAATCATTGCGGGTATATCCCAGGTTTTTCTGAGCAAGAGTCCGTACGATCGACTCATGATATAGGCCATGATCAAAAAGAGATTGCATCAGATCTTTGTATTCAGTTCTAAGAAAACCTAATGCACTGAAGCAAGCTCTGTCAACGAATTGTACCAAGCTTTCACCTTTACGGATTCTATCGAGATAATAGGGTATACCCCCTGTGACCATATAGAGTTGCACGATATCTGTTCGACTCATTTTGATGAATCTACTTTTTAAAAATTGTTCTGTTTCTGCCAATGTAAATGGTAGTAACCTTATGCGCTCTGCCAGCCTGTGATATAAACCACCTCGATTGTGTATTATTTTTTTTAGCATCCACGAAGCCGCAGAGCCACAGATAAGGACTATGAGATCGGTCCTTTTAGTACAATACGAATTCCAAAAATCTTCGAAAGCCATAAGGAAACCTGACTTGGGTGTATCAAACCAGGGCAGTTCATCAAAGAACAACACTTTTTTCCCTTTACCCCGAAGAGTGTTTACATAAGATTTTATTAATCCGAATGCATCCATCCATTGATTGGGATATGGTAATACCGTTCTCTTTACACTATAAGATGATACGGTATCATGAACGTGTTTTAATTGATCTCTAAGATCGCCACCGTGTAATCCTGCGATTTCAAATTTTATTTCCGCTTTAAAATATTGTCTTACCAAAAACGTTTTGCCCACACGCCTTCTACCATAAAGCGCTATGAGCCTTGATTCGGGCGCTTGGAGGGCGTCTTGTAGTAATTTTTGCTCTTCTGTTCGACCTATGATATTCATACCATGATTTTATTCTTAGCCAAAGTTAATATAAAAAATGCGTTTTGGCTAATAATAATTTCTTTAAACTATTGCTAGACTATATAATTTCTAGTGTTTTGGCTTTGATCACCTATAGAATCGGAATCTATTTTTGACTGTTTTATACTTAGCCAAAGTTCAATAAAATCATTGATTTTGGCTAATTATAAATTTATCAACGGAAATTTTTAGTTAAGTTCATTGTATTCATAACAAAGGAGTAAGGTAAAGAAGCATAGATAATTTACCATTCCGTACCTGGATTAAAATACTTCCAACTATGCCAAAACTCCTGATAGGCTGGTAATTTTTTTAAGACCAAGTTAGTATCTAGCCCATCGCCATAGATAGAAAATCGATGATGACCCCAGGTCAATATATTTTGATTTAAAGAAAACCTTGATGTAGCATCCGGTCTCTGAAAGGCAAAGAAACCTACCGAATCTTTGTTCATCACGATCAACACAGGTAAGCCTTTAATCTGGTCATGTATGATACGTTCAGTTTTTAATCTGCTCCAGTCATAGGCTTTAGTATGGATCCCAGCTCGGACACCGACGACCCAACTCTTGGGCTTCCACGATAGACTATCTGTACCAGTTAATTTTTTTCTGCTTTTACCGGTTTCATAATCTGTAGTTGTACTGTATTGGTCTATAAAACTACCATCAGCCTGAAGGATTAAAGTATTAGGATATATTTTGATCCACTCCGATAAAGAGTATTGCTGACTGAATACTTCCGGTAGTTGATGACCTTTTAAAGGTCCGATGACTGCTTCTCCTGTTGCTTGCCGCCACCAGCTTTTAGTCGTACCATCCTCCAACATGGCATTAAAATGATCCATACCAACTAATCTGAATGTTTCATGCCTTCCATTTACAATAGGTTTATAGACTCTGCCTGTTCGACATACTGTACAGTAGGTGACCAGGATGGGAATACCGCCTAATGAATCTGTCACTTGATGATGATATCCAATAAATTGAATTGGATATGCTTTTGCTATACCTTGGTGAACCACCCCTATAACTAATCGATTGGAATCCACTTGATTGGAGGCTGCGGTACGGAAAGTGATATGGGTTGGTTGATAAAAAGTATGATCAGCAGCCATAAAATAGTTACTAAAATAAATAACAGCAACTAAAATACACAGCAGTACTAGCGGGACCCACCGGTTCTTCCAATTACTTTTTGCTGCGCCTAGGATCATCCCTAGGGAAAATAAAACCCGAAATGTCCATCGCCACCGAAATAAAAAATAAGCAAGATCAAGGCTATTTAATTTTTGACTACCCGGTAAAGGCATAATGAAATAGACATTGACCAACTCAAATAAGATGAAGCACCCCATGCTACACCAAAATATTTTTTTAGGGCTGATAATGTCAATGATCGACATAAGGTTATTTTTTCGTCAAATGGAGGTCTAAGTTACTAGGAAGTGAACGTAAATAAGAGATTTTGCAAACTTCAAATTTTTTCTTATTTATACATTATCTTTGATAGATGGATGGTGCCATCAAAATATTACCTTACTATACTTATACAGGCTATATCAAATGGGAAGGTCGTTGGGAGCTTCTGGATGGTATACCCTATGCAATGAGTCCAGCACCTGCACCCAGACACCAAATGATCGTTTCAAGGCTTCATCAAGCCCTATTTAAATGCTCTAGATAAAGTTAAGTGCAGTACATGTAAAGTCTATGACTTCCTCGATGTAATGATAAGCGAAGATACCATTGTGCAGCCCGACCTACTGGTAGTTTGTCAAGAAATCACCAAACCCTATCTTGATTTTCCAGCAGACTTGCTAATCGAAGTGTTATCTCCAGCTACAGCCTTAAAAGACAAGAATAATAAATTCAGAATCTATCAATCGTTTGGAATAAAATATTACCTGATTATCGACCCTGACAGTCAAGAAGTCGTGATGTATAAACTGAGTAACCAAGACAAGTATGAGGCGCTTATTATTGAATATATGGATAGGGTATTCTTTGATTTGCATACTTGCAATATAGAAGTAAACCTGAAGAATATTTTTGCGTAGCTGCTGTCAAGTAAACAAGCTTTTTTAGAAACTTTTATTCAACCAATCATGAATATTACAATCCAGACCCATCAATCTTACCTCTCAAGATAGCATATTGTCCGATTTTTTTGCCATGCACCAAGCCCATCTCACAATCTACTCTAAAATGAATCAAACCATAGATTCTGGATTCTGAGGCTTCTTTTGCAAAACCATCGAATGTAGATGCTTGATCAGGAAATATATATCCTAGTACGGTAGCTGCTGCAGATGAAAAGGTAGAATGACCTGATGTATAGGAAGGGAAATTGGGTAATCCTACAGAAGTTTTAAGTCCAAATTGCTGTGGTCTGGGTGTATAATAATAATACTTAGTCTCCCAACATGCGATGCCCGCATCCATTAAAGCAGTACTTAATAATGCGAGGGCCCTGGCCATTCGAACTTCACTGTACGAATTTTTGACACCTTCATTACACGCTATTCTAAGCCAGTGGGCTGGTGGAGTATAGCTGCCCGCACCGTCTGCCCAAAAATTAGCGATGCGCGCTTGCTCACGAGTTTGTTTTTTTTGAATGCTCTTTAATTCTTCTAGCTCTTTATTAAATTCAGCTGAACCAACAATAAAGGGAAGCGCCGGGCGAATAGCATTTAATTCATCTTTATTAAAATTCCAGGTAGACACGGCCCCGTAATTTGGCAACATTGGAGGTCGAATAGGTGATTCCTGACTTAGCCAAGGTTCTTTAATTCCTCTTGATTTAGCGGATTTTATCATTCCAGATGTCAAGGCTTGATTGTCAGCTGCTGTCATACCATCCGTCCTTGCTTTGGCCATAACCTTTGCTGCAACTGCATTTCCAAGAGCTTCACCAGCAGAGATATCACTGGAGACATTCATTCCTGCCCATAGATTAGCTTTTTTACATTCCTTTAGTTTGGCATTTAATAAAGATATTTCCCCAGGAAACATCGCTGCTAAAATGGTATAGGATGCCGCTGCTATAACCGCAGTTTCTGAAGGATAAGAAGGCAAATCGGAAACAGGCAATAAAGGTTTGATCGTCGCATCGACTTTGTAAGGAGCCTTTCGATTGTATTTGAATTTATAATTCCAAGCAGTAGTGAGGGCATCATATTGTGCAACACTTAGATAAGCTAAGGCCCTTGCTGTATAAGGAGGATTTGCAAAAGGAAATTTTGGAACAACGGTCGGATTGGCTGCATCCGGCACAGGATATTTTCCATCAGGACCTGCTGGTGGGGCTAAATTATATCGTGCTGCTAGTTCACGGGCGATTTCATTCCAACGATAGACTGCTCCTGCCCCCCAATAGTCAATAGCAGTTTTATGTTCAGCAGTGATTTTAAAGTTTTTTAAAGAATCTAATTCTTTTAGGTAACTAGGATCAGTAATATTTTTTGGTTCTGCGACTAGGATTTCACTGGTGTTGGATAAAATATATGTTTTCCAATTGCCGGCATTATTATCTAAACTAAGTGGTGAGTAGGGCGCAATAACTGGTTCTACGATTTCCTTATTACAGGATAAAAACAGCAAAGCCACGATAAAAGTGACTTTGCTGAAGTTGAAAGACATTTTCATACTGGTTAACCTTAAATTCAAGAAATATTAAAATTGGGGTTTATCTTTTAGTTCTGTCTTGGTCTTAGGATTAAGCTGACACAGTATGCCTGCTGAATACATCAGACTCTGGCCTACATTTTTTCCATCGATGACCTGTGCAATCCTAGCATTAAATCCAATGTTCTTTGGTTGAAATTTCACGTAGCCACCGATCACTTTAGATACCATATCATTGGTTGGAAAAGGCATATCATTTCTTCGAATGCCATCACCACCTTCGCAGTTGGTTGATTCTATAAAAGTCTCTAATTGAAAGGTGGGTTTCAAATATCCAAGTCTGAGACCACCTTCGATCACATTAGGTATCGATACTTTATCGGTATTATATATTTTTTCGTATGCCTGGAAGGCATCACGATCCACGGTAATATTGCTACGACCGATATAAGCGCCATGTAGTGTTATATATAGGCCTGAAGCATGTACGTAATTAAAAATTCCTCTCCCGATCAAGTTGGTTGAATGAAGGCCAATGGACATCGGCAAAAAATCGGCCACGTAATTACTCATTGGGGTGGAAACTCCAAAGGCTCCATGGAAAGACACACCGTTTGATTCGAACAATTTATACTTTAGCTGTACTGTCAAATCTTGTAAACCTTTTTGCCCCAATAAATTGCCCTTGGTGTTTTTGGTCGTGATATAAGGTAAGCTTACCAAAAGATTTAATCTGTCAGTCAATCCAGTAGCGGCCATAAAAAAATAGGATTGATCTATATGGGTACCCATATTGGGATTATCTCTTTTTAAGGAGTTTTCCCAATACATGTTCCAACTGTTATGGCCATAGCCCGCGACTAAGCAGGCTGTTTTTTTAGGCATATATATCGCATCGTGAGGTAGCTGGGCAACTACAAATTGAATATTGAATAGCGATATTATTAATGTTAACTTCCATTTGATGGTAAGGGAGATAAAAAATTTTCTTGTTGAATGCAGCGCCATCAA
>JAYSTG010000418.1:0-3436 GCA_043719965.1 Saprospiraceae bacterium
CCAATCACGGTAGCAATAGCTGCTCCTGGGATAGTTTTTACAAATGATCTTCTTTTCATGATGTTGAAAAAAAATTAGGAAGTTTAAAATTAATGGAGATGGTATTCAGCAGCAGTAAACAAATAGGCTACAAGATCTTGCAATTGTTTCGGTACTTGTTTACCATCCGCGCTGGGATTAGCCGGATTTGCGATGTAATCATTATATGCTACTGTCCAATAAAAATCGGTGGATTGACCTTTGAGTAAAAAAGTAGTTTTTAGGCTCTCTTTGATCGGCAGGGATACTGGAGCTCCATAAAAATAAAGTAACATTTCTTCAATCAAAATATTGGGATCTGATGGTGTACTCAATTTAGAAACAAAAGCTAGAGGATTTATTTTAAATATTTTGCTTTTACTTTCAGGATTCAACCATTGTGTACTAGTGCTGTTGCCAGTACTTAAGCCTCTAACGGTCAAAGTGTCTACCGTCACTAACCGCACAGGATAGGTAGCCGTGTCTATCCACAGCTCATGAAATGAGGGCGTCTGATAATATGCTGGCCAACCTGCTACATTGGGTGGATCACCTATCTCTTGACCTTGAGCATTCACCCCACTGTAGATTTGTCCAGCAAAATAATATCGTGCTTCAAATGCTTTGGGGTCATCTGGCCATGCAACTTCCATTTGTCTAATCATGCCTATAGTATAATCTGCAGGGCTTTTGATCATCGCACCTATATACTCGTTTTTAAAAAACCAAGCGCTGGTAAATATTGCTTTAAGCATAGGCTTAATTTCATATCCAGAGCTCTTAAATACTTCTGCTAATGGTAAAATGAGGTTAGATTCTGTCTCTGGGGTAATATTGTAGTATACAAAAAAAGTAAAAAATTTCCGTGCAATGAATTTTGAAGTTTCAGGATTATCAAAAATCATGTGCAACAATTCATTGATTTCATTCACTCCACCCGTGGCGCTAGCATCTCCTTTGATTAATTTATTTCCATAAAAAGCAGAAAATTGTTTGTCTTTTGCATCATGTCTATTCGGGCGATAAAACGCTTGATAGTCATCCGCGTAATTTACAGACCAGCCTGTCAATATACGAGCTGCTGCCTTGACATCATCTTCCGTAAATTTAGAATCTGGACCTTTACCTAAACAAAATAATTCTTGCAGTTCCCTCGCATAGTTTTCATCCGGTGCAGCTGCCGTATTTTTTTCTCCATTTAAATATCGCAGCATGGCGCTATTTAAGGTGATATCGTTCACAAGTTTTTTGTAATTGCCTACACAAGAAGTTCGTAAAAGCACGTTGTATCGATAAGCCAATACCGCCAAGTCTACTACATCATTGGTATCCGTGACCAGGTGATTGTGCCAAAATAAAACAAGTTTTTCTCTTAAGTTCCGATCTTGCCGCGTCATTAATTGAGTCCACCATAGTTTGTAAGACCCTCTCCGCGCCCCATTAGGATTGTCTTCGGTAGGTATAGGTTTTGTATTGACCCAGGTCTCGCCAAATGGCACTGTACTATCATATGCCGTGAGGTTGCGAGATTGATAGGTCCTGATAGGTGGAGCAGGTGCGGCGGCCGGAATATCAAGTAATTTATCCACGACTTGCGACAGTGACAAGCCTTCAAAGGCCTTCATGTCTGACGGGCATACTCCAAATAAAGTGCGTCTCAAGAGATGAAGTAGTTCTGGTTTCCCGAATGGGCCAGTATAAGGTTGTACAGCCATGTTAAGATTTTTTACCTAATCAATATACGTATAACTCTTCTTTGACGATAGTTAATATCTAAAGTTTAACTAGAAATAAAAAAAAATAGTCTAAAAATTTTCAATTTGAAGAAAAAACTTGGATAATTACTTGTGATTCTTCAGATTAAATCAATAATCTTCGATCTATTGCAAAAATTAAACGTTCACTCGTTGCATCTTCGGGACAAGGAAGTGCATCACCATCCAGGCGGTCAAATAAGCGAAACTTCCATAAAAAAACATGATATAATAGCCAGTCTGAATATGACCTAACCCTTTATAATAATCAAACAAGTAACCAGCAATTCCGGATACTACAATACCGCCGATGCCACCCATCATTCCTCCAAACCCGGTGACGGAGCCTACCGTATGTTTAGGAAACATATCACTTACTGTCGTAAAAATATTTGCACTCCATGCCTGATGCGCAGAAGCCGCAAATCCAATCAACATTACAGCATACCACATGTTAAATGAACCAGCCCATTGGCTGAACACTACTGGCAATGCGCAGGAAGCATAGATAAACATTGCGGTTTTTCTAGCTTTAAAGACCGGCATACCATTGGTAATCAGCTTGAATGGAATCCATCCTCCCAACACACTCCCGAAAGTTGCAATGATAAAAACTAAGGCAGTGGGGATTGCTAATTCCGTTTTTGTCAGGCCATATTGTTCTTTTAAAAAAGAAGGCAACCAAAACAAATAAAACCACCACACCCCATCTGTCAAAAATTTTCCTGAAGCAAAAGCCCAAGTCTGTTTAAATTTCAACAGGGATATCCATTTTACTTTTGGAGTACCTGGTTCTACTATATTATTTTGTTCATCTGTATCACTATGGATGTAATCAAATTCCGCCTTGGAAAGTTTTTTTTGTTTATGTGGCACATCATATAACCAATACCAAAAAATCAACCAAATAAAACCTATACTGCCAATAATCAAAAAGGTAAGTCTCCATCCATAAGCTACGGCTATAAATGGAACTGTAAGCGGAGCGATGATCGCTCCGACATTGGTCCCAGAATTAAATATTCCTGTTGCAAATGATCGTTCCTTTTTTGGAAACCATTCTGAAACTGTTTTGATTGCTGCTGGAAAGTTACCTGACTCTGTCACACCAAGGCCTATCCTTGCAAACATAAAACCAAGATTGCTGGATATAAAAAAATGAGCCATAGCTGCAAAACTCCAGCTAATCAACGATAAGGCATACCCTGTCTTAGTCCCTAACCAATCGATCAATCGGCCGGCAAACATCATGGCAAAAGCGTAAGCAGCTTGAAATGCTATAGTAATATTAGCATAATCGGTATTCGTCCATTTAAATTCTACATCAAGATACTCTTTGACCAGGCTGATGACAGCTCGATCAAGATAATTTACGGTAGTGGCGAAAAACAATAACCCACATATCACCCATCGGTACGATCCGAGTTTCTGCATTGAAAAATTAATTTAAACTGTAAAATAGTCATTTCATTTCGAAAGTTTATAATACCCATTTGTGGCTAATAATTAAGGTTCATTACATTAAGGCGTACTTCTTCAAAATATATAGGTTTTGAAAATCTATTAAGGCACTCTCTAAAAACCTCAAAAATACATCACATAATATTATAATATGGCGAAAAGAGATAGTAACTTAATGTCATGAAAACAAATTCAAAAAAAGG
>JAYSTG010000419.1:0-3434 GCA_043719965.1 Saprospiraceae bacterium
CCAATAAAAACTTATCTTTGACAACACAAATTTGAATAGAATATTATGAACATAAATAAACACATTATTGACCAACGCATTCGAAAGATTGTTCAAGAAGTATTGATCATTTATATATCTCACTAGATTACGCATACAATTTGGCTTGTGTCAGCCGAAGCCTCGGCATACAGCCGCGATAGATCCACATTGGATGATTAGTGGGGCCTTGTTTTCAACCTGGGTTAAATATCGACTTTAGCATACTTTGCATTTGCCTCAATGAATTGTCTTCGAGGTTCTACTTCAGAGCCCATTAACATTGAAAATGTACGATCCGCAGTGGCTGCATCAGCTATATCCACTTTTTTGAGCATTCGCTCTTTGGGGTCCATGGTGGTCGTCCAGAGTTGATCAGCATTCATCTCACCTAAGCCTTTATATCGTTGGATTTTGACATTAGCTTCATTGCCACCTTTGGCCATGAGTTCTACAGCTTTTTTGCGATCCTCTTCTGTCCAACAATATTGTTGTTGTTTGCCTTTGGAGACTAAATATAATGGTGGAGCTGCAATATAGATATAACCCAGCTCGATCATAGACCTCATATAACGGAAGAAAAAAGTAAGTATCAAAGTCACAATATGGCTGCCATCGATGTCAGCGTCGCACATGATCACTACCTTATGAAATCTAAGTTTTTCGGTATTTAATTTTCGCTCACCATCTTTTTCCTCGATACGGACGCCGAGTACATTAAAGATGTTTTTTATCTCTTCACTTTCATAGATCTTATGTTCGAAAGCTTTCTCTACATTAAGAATCTTTCCTTTAAGTGGCAGTACAGCTTGAAAGTTTCTATCTCGGCCTGTCTTGGCAGTACCCCCGGCACTCTCTCCCTCTACTAGGTAGACTTCACACTCTTCTGGTCGTCTACTGGAGCAATCTGCAAACTTATCCGGTACGGAGATACTACTCATGCCTTTCTTACCGATGATCAGTTCTCTGGCAGCTCGCGCTGCTTCTCTTGCTCTGGCCGCGAGCACCACTTTCTCCATGATTTTTTTAGCATCCCCGGTATTCATTTCCAGGTAATGTTTCAGGATATCGGTTACTGCTCGAGAAACTACAGTAGTGACTTCACTATTCCCGAGTTCCCCTTTTGTTTGTCCTTTAAATTGTGGCTCTTGGATCTTCACGGAGATCACTGCGGTCAAGCCTTCTCTAAAATCTTCTCCAGCTACTTTAAATTTTAATTTAGAAAAATATCCATTCGATTCACCGTACTCTGTAAATACTTTGCTTAAAGCGATACGCAGGCCTTTTAAATGTGTTCCTCCTTCTCTGGTGTTGATATTATTGACGAAACTATAGATGTTTTCGGTATAGCCGTCATTATATTGCATAGCTACATCGACTTCGATATTGTCTTCCTTGCATTTGACTACGATAGGATGTTCTATGAGTGGGGTGCGTCCTTCATCCAGATAAGTGACGAATTCTGCCAAACCTCCAGTAGATAAAAAATCCTCTCGCATAGGAACACCGTCATCATCCAATTCACGTTCATCGAAGAGCTCTAATTTAAGCCCTGGATTAAGAAATGAAAGTTCATGCAATCTGTTAGAAAGTGTTTCACGTTTATATTCCAGTACTTCGAAGATGGTACGATCAGGTCTGAAGGTAATAGTAGTTCCAGTTTTGTCCGAATCCCCTACCACTTTAATGTCTGCGAGCGGTTTACCCTTGGAGTATTCTTGAGTCCATACTTTGCCATCTCTATGAATTTCGGCTTTGAGATATTCACTCAAACCATTTACACAGGATACACCTACACCATGGAGGCCCCCCGATACTTTATAGGTGTCTTTATCAAACTTTCCACCTGCATGTAGTACTGTCAGTACCACCTCCAATGCAGATTTCTTGAGTTGTTCATGATATCCTGTAGGAATTCCCCTACCATTATCGACTATCGTGATAGAATTATCTTTATGGATCGTCGTGATAATATGCGAGCAATAGCCAGCTAAATGTTCATCAATAGAATTGTCAATTACCTCCCATACTAAATGGTGCAAACCCTTTGCATCGGTAGATCCGATATACATACCAGGCCTCAGGCGGACAGCTTCTAATCCCTCGAGCGCATGGATGTTTTTAGCGGTATATTCACTTGGTTTTTGTGTCATGTTTATAATTCTGATTTTCGGTATGCAAATTTACGAATAATTCATCCATCTTATGTATTTTACTTTCGAATAATATCATTTGAATTATACTACAAAAAAAAGATTTATAATATATTATACATATAAATTATTCATAATATAATGAATATCTCAAAATCCTTCATTTATTCTGTTAAAAGTATTGACGAGGTAGCTAACACGCTTCTTTTTCAATATCCTTATATAAAAAAATGGGCATTATACGGACCGATGGGAGTGGGAAAAACCTCCCTTACAAAAGCCCTGATCAAACTACTTGGATCTGCTGACGCCGGATCCAGCCCTACCTTTTCTATAGCCAATCAATATCACTCGGAGGCTGTAGGATCTATTTACCATATAGATCTATTCAGGTTGTCATCTAAGGAAGAAGCGTTTAATGTGGGAATCCATGAAATTATTACCTCCAATAATTATTGTTTTGTTGAATGGCCCGAATTGATAGCATCCTGGATGGACGCGTCGTGGGGTAGGATGACTTTTAGTGTATTGGGAGAAGAGACCAGGCTATTAAAGGTGGAGTAGTATTATTTTCAGGAGATTCCCATCATAAACTTTAAATCATTTAATATTAGAAAACCCGCAATTTTGCATAAGAAAGCAAATAAGGAAATGGAAATAAGCACAACAAAAAAACATTGGGAAACTGTATACGAATCCAAAAGTCCAGACCAAGTGAGTTGGACTCAAAAGATTCCTTATACTTCTATAGAATTTATCAATTCTTTTGGATTGCCCAAAACATCTAAAATCATAGATATAGGAGGAGGGGACAGCAGACTGGTAGACTTTCTAATTCAGGAAGGCTATGAGCATATTACGGTCCTTGATATTTCAGCTAAAGCGCTTGAAAAAGCTCAAAACCGTTTAAGTGACCGAGCCAAAAAGGTAAACTGGATTGTAAGCGATATCACCGAGTTTGTACCTGATACGACTTATGATATATGGCATGATAGAGCTACCTTTCATTTTCTGACTACTGCGGATCAAATTGGAAAATATATAGCAAATGCGTATGCATACGTTAGTGGTTATTTGACCATTGGAACTTTTTCAGAACGTGGACCTCTTAAGTGTAGTGGGCTTGAAATAAAACAATACAGTGAAGAAATCTTGACCACAGTGCTAGAAGATAGATTTGAAAAATTAAAATGTATCACAGAAGATCATATCACCCCATTCCAGACGACTCAGAATTTCTTGTTTTGTAGTTTTAAACGGCGC
>JAYSTG010000420.1:0-9569 GCA_043719965.1 Saprospiraceae bacterium
TCCTAAATCCATTGCATGCGCCGTGGCTAATAATAATAGGAATGGACTTTGAATTTAACTCGTCCGCATGATGAGTTCGCAAATAATCGTAATAATACAATCTCGATATCGGGCTCATATGTTTTACATCTATCAGGATACGATTACCGTGCGTATTGTCTAAAAGTCGAGCTAATACTTTTATACCCAGTGGAGTAAATCCGGTGTTCATTCCTACCTCTTGCCCAGTCAAAGTATCTTGAATAAAATCGAGCAGACTACCAGCGTGCCCGCATAATTTGTTGTAGAAATGATGGGCAAAAGTCACAAAAAAAGGTTTGTACTCCCAATTTTTTATCTTATCCGCATTGGCTAGAAAAGAAGTTTCATCACCTTCAGCTAAAGCAATATTAGAGTCCAAATTATGCATCCCTTCTATACTAACAATTACTATTACATGTTGTACAGAGGGATTCGCTAGACTGGTATCCAGAGCTTGATTAAGTGCAGCTCGATCTTCCACAAGAATATATTTTCTGGCAGTACCATTGATGGTGATGGAAGTATTATGAAGTGCCTTATAAAATTCATATTCCCCGATCAGATCTCTGAAGTAATCGTTGTTTGACTGTAAAAAATTGATTCTAGCCTTACCAAGTCCTGAAATAAAATTAGTAAGGGTGTCTGTCAACCACCCAGTACCTGTTTTGAGCCGCACTAAGCCACGTTCAATAGAATAAAGAGAAGCGCAAATGACTTGAACCTGACCATTCGAGAGGCTCTGAAAATCGCTTTGTGTAAATTTTACTAATCCTAAAGTGCGCTCCAATAATCGTTCTAAATCATTAGGATGATCTTTTCTCCAAATAGAACTATCTAGTTGTGGGTCAGGGCTATTTACTCGAGGAGGATTATGAGCAAAGCTATTTCCATACGGTTTGAGTCCCGGATGGACATGAACATCGATGTAGAATGGACGCATAAAACAGGTTTAATCTATAGATCAGTGTAACCAATACAGCAAACATTCTTTGAATCAGTAGGATAAAAATTATCAATCCTCGACTTCGACTATTATTTCAATTTCGACTGCAATATTCCTAGGCAATGACCCCATACCTACCGCGCTTCTAGCATGTTTTCCACGATCACCAAAGACCTTGACCAACAAATCGGAACATCCATTGATGACTTCAGGATGATTAGTAAAGCCTGGAGGAGCATTGACCATGCCGAGTACTTTAACTACACGTTTTACCTTAGAAAGGTCACCTAATTCATCCTTAAGGCTTGATAATATTTGGATAGCACAAAGTTTGGCTGCTTCATAACCTTCTTCCACAGAGAGATCTTGACCTACCTTACCAGCGACCATAGACCCGTCGGGCCTATTGGGGCCTTTTCCAGATGTATAAACAAGATTTCCGGTGCGGACCGTATTGACATAATTTGCAACCGGAGCTCCGGCTTTTTGTAATTCAATGCCGAGAGACTTAAGTTGATTCTCTGGTGTGATAGTATAAGCCATTTGATGAACTTTTGGAGTGCATGATTGTAAAAGGAAGAAAATTCCTAAGCCTAAAATAAAATAGTTGAGTTTCATATTTTTGACTCAAGATAAATAGAAAGGGTTGATATTTCATCAACCCTTTATATAAACTTACTCAAAAATGTATATTTATTGTGGATCTATACCGTAGACGACTCTTTGATTGCTGCCTGGATAAATCCCTTCAATATAGACACCATCTGTATTTTTACGTAAGGCATCGATGACTTCTGAAGGTTTGGTGACTGGCTTTTTATTAATTTTAGTGATAATAAATCCTTCTTCGATATTACTATTTGCAAGTATGCCAGGTTGCAGGTTTTCTACTTGAACACCTCCTGTGATCCCCATTTGATTGGCGAGAATGGCATCTATGGTATTGAGTTCGGCACCTAAATTTGATGCGAATTCTTCAGCAGTAATAGGAGGAGTGATTAACGAAGCGCTGTTTGATTGATTTTTAAGCACTACTTCAAAATATTTGACTTGACCTTTACGATCTACTTTGAGTTTCAGTTTGTCCCCGATGCGATGGCTACCTACGATTTCCATCAGATCAGCTCGGCTACTTACTTTTCTAGCATTGATTTCGGTCACGACATCTTTTGGAAGAATCCCTGCTTTGTGGGCTGCGCTATTTTCTAATACAGAAGCTATGTAGGCACCTTCATTCAGCTGAAGACCGGAGAGTTTAGCAAAATTTGCATCAATATCGTTTACACTTACGCCCAAATACCCGCGTTGCGTAGTACCATATTGAATAAGATCAGACACCACACGACTTGCCAAATTAGAAGGTACAGCAAACCCATATCCTGCATAACTTCCGGTCTGACTGGCAATAGCAGTATTGATTCCGATTAAATTGCCATTAAGATCTATCAAAGCGCCACCACTATTCCCAGGATTGATGGCTGCATCCGTCTGGATGAAAGATTCTATTCCACTTATATTTTGATCAAATAAAGCAATACTTCTTCCCTTTGCACTGACTATGCCTGCAGTAACCGTAGAAGTAAGATTAAATGGATTTCCAATAGCCAGGACCCATTGACCGATTTTCACGGCATCTGAATTTGAAAATTTTAAAACAGGAAGACTATTCTGTTCTATTTTTATCACTGCTATATCGGTCTGTGGATCTGTACCTATGAGTTTTGCTTTAAATTTTCTTTTGTCGTTGAGTACGACTTCAAGATCTTCAGCATCTTTGATCACATGATTATTGGTCACGATGTATCCTTCAGAGTTGATGATGACCCCACTTCCACTTCCTATTTGAGGTCTTTGTGACCTCCGATCTCCAAAAAAGTCTTCCAGGAGCCGTTCTTGGCTGTTAGATCTAGACACCCCGCTTGTAGATAATATATGGACTACTGTGCCAAGTGATTTTTCAGCTACTCCGGTGAAATCCATAGGCACAGGGCTTCCATTGTCATCGAGGGTATATAATGCATTTGTTGCTGCGGACTTATCTACATGTTCAATAATTATATTTTTTCTACTCCCGGTATACCACTGGAAAAGTCCGATGACCAACGCAGCGGCGAGGACGGCTACCAGAAATTGGCTAAAAATAGATTGTTTCATACTTTATGATCTTTTTATGTTATTCTACCAAAGGTAGGGGCAAAGAGATCAAGTACGAATTCATTCTTAGATATTTAAAATTAGTTTAACATTCCTTAAAAAGTTTTTAACAATATCCCCTGATTCATATCGGAGGTCTATAGAAAATGCTTATCATTGTCAATGCCACGTAAAAAGCGAAAAATAGGGACACCCCCGGGCACACTGATCTTTACCGGTGAATACCCAGCTATACAAACCGATTCTAGCATTATAAGTTACAATTATAATGACATTCAAAAAAAGGATGATATATTTTCATTGGATTGGGAATCGGATCGAACCCTCAATCATTGGATTGATATCCGTGGATTACAGGATACTGCACTTATCGAACGAATAGGTCAAAAATTTCATATCCATGCCTTGGCTTTGGAAGACATCCTGGATGTCGATCAGCGTCCTAAAATGGATGAATATGAAGAAGGGATTTTCATCACCTTATTGGCTTTAAAATTGGACAAAGAAGATGGAGCATTGCATAAAGAGCAAGTGACCATTTATTTTGGCAAAAATTTTTTAATCACGTTCCAAGAGGATGCAGATGATTTTTTGCAACCGATTCAAGAGAGAATGTATCAGAAAAAAGGGCGTATCCGTCAAAGGGGCACCGATTACCTCGCTTACAGTATCATAGATTATGTAGTGGATCATTATTATCTTGCTCTGGATCATATCGAAAAAAAATTATCGGAGATCGATGAGAGCCTGCATATAGAGAATTCTACGATTTCAAGAAAAGTGCTACACGATCTAAAAATTCAAATCATTCGTATTCGTAAATCGATATACCCTATGCGGGAGGTAATCAATAAATACATACGATCTGAAAACCCGTTGATTCATTCAGACACCGATATTTACCTTAGAGATTTAGCCGATCATAGCTTTCAGATCTCTGACATGTCAGAGACTTATCAGGATATGATTAATTCCCTGCATGATCTGTATCAGACGGAGATTAGCAATAGAATGAATGGAGTGATGAAGATACTTACAGTCATATCCACCATTTTCATTCCACTTAATTTTATGGCCAGCATTTATGGAATGAATTTCGAGCATATGCCGGAGCTTAAAACTAGGTATGGCTACTTTTTGGTATTAGGGCTTATGCTAATAGTAGCTTTGAGTTTTTTATATTATTTCCGAAAGAAAAAATGGTTATAATTGGTTAATGCGATTTACATCATTAACTTGCTAATTTGAATTCATATGCCTAAGACCATTATCATCAGTAATCGGCTTCCTGTGAAAATGGATTTCCTTGCTGATGGCAATATGCAATTCAAACCAAGCGAAGGAGGTTTAGCTACGGGATTGGGTAGTGTATACAAACAGGGAGATAATATCTGGATTGGGTGGCCAGGTCATGATGTAGATAACCCTGCTGATCAAGCAAAAGTAATCGAGGAACTCACTAAACATAATATGAGGCCGGTATTTCTTACTGCTCAGGAGATCAAATTGTTTTATGAAGGATTTTCCAATGAAGTATTATGGCCCAATTTTCACTACTTTCCACAGCTCGTCATATATGATGATAAATATTGGGAATCCTATGAAATCGTAAATCAAAAATTCTGCGATATCATATTACAGTATACAGAAGATGGAGATACCCTATGGGTACATGACTATCAATTACTCCTGTTGCCTCAATTACTGCGCAATATGTTGCCCCGAATAGCAATAGGTTATTTTAACCATATCCCTTTTCCTTCATTTGAAATGTTCAGAATGTTGCCTTGGAGGAAACAGTTATTACATGGCTTGTTGGGTGCTGACCTGATTGGCTTTCATACGTACGATGATATGAGGCACTTCCTGAGTTCTGTCAATCGATTGACTCAGTTTAATGTGTCCACTCAATACATTCAAAATGCCGATCGAAGGGTCAAAGTAGATGCATTTCCAATGGGTATAGATTATGACCGATATGCAAATTCAGCAGCCTCATCAGACACGAAAAGTCAAGTAACGGAATATCGCACTGCTCTAGGTGGAAGAAGGCTGATCCTAAGTATAGATCGCCTGGATTATACCAAAGGGATCCCTCAACGATTACGCGCTTTTAATGAATTCATTATTCGATATCCTGAGTTTAAAGAGAAAGTATCACTCGTCATGGTCGTAGTACCTTCCAGAGATAATGTGGGTATGTATAAAGAGCTTAAAGAGACGGTGGACGAATTGGTCGGTCGCATCAATGGCACACACGGAAATATGAAATGGACTCCGGTTCATTATTTCTATCGATCGATACCCATGCAAAAACTTTCAGCTTACTATAAGCTAGCTGATGTAGGATTAGTCACCCCATTGCGCGATGGAATGAATCTCGTAGCAAAAGAATTTATAGCTTCTAAATTGGATCAAAAAGGGGTTCTGATATTATCAGAAATGGCAGGAGCTGCCAAGGAGCTTTCTGATGCTATATTAATCAATCCATTTGATAAAAATGGTTTTGTGGAGGCTATTTACCAGGCTCTAACCATGCCACTCGCGGATCAGAAAAGCAGGATGGCTAAAATGCAGATCTCACTGAAAAAATATAATATTCATCATTGGGTCAGGATTTTTATGCAAGGCTTGGTGGACATCAAATTGGAACAACAACAATTTTTAACCAAACAAATCGATGAATCGGATCTTCCATTAATCATGGAACGATTTAAGATGGCAAATAATAGATTAATCTTCTTGGATTATGATGGTACATTGACGGGTTTCAATGTAGACCCTAATGCCTGTCAGCCCGACACAGAATTATTGGACATATTTAATGGTTTGACGAAAAACCCAAAAAATCATGTGATTATCATCAGTGGTAGGCCCCATTTTACTCTGGAAGCATGGATCGGTAAATTTCCTTTTACACTCATCGCTGAACACGGAGTATGGACTAAAAAAATAGGAGGGGACTGGGTCATCAAAGAAAATCTTCGTAAAGATTGGAAATCAGCGATACAAAAAGTAATGGAACAGTATGTCGATCGTACTCCTAGCTCGTTTATTGAAGAAAAAAATTATGGTTTAGTGTGGCATTATAGAGGGGTAGAGGTCGGTCTGGGAGAGCTGAGATCGCGTGAACTCATGTCGCATTTACGATATCTTGCCTCTTCCAAAGGATTACAAGTCTTGGAAGGTGACAAAGTAGTCGAAGTCAAAAATATGGAAGTAAATAAAGGGATCACTGCATTTCGATTCGTCAGTAAACAAGCAAATGATATCCACCTTGCCATAGGTGATGATTGGACTGATGAGGATACTTTTGCCGTGATGCCGGAAGATTCTATTACAATCAAAGTAGGACACGCTGCCTCCAAGGCAAAATATCACCTGGACACCGTAGTTGAAGTAAGATCGTTTTTGAAAAAATTAATCAGTACCTGAGTATTTTCTTTTGGAAATATTGATTAAATTTTTTCCCCAAGTCAAACTATTTATTTTCAAACATTCCTTCATAACCTCCATTGCTTCGAGTAGCTTTTTGAGGTTCATTTAAATTGAGATAGTCAGCGCTTGCTTTCTCCTTTCCGGTCATTAATAGGAGTGAACTTTCTTTTTCCCATTTTTCAAGCATACGAGCTCCTTCTTCTTCAAATACACCGTTCTGAAGATCTACACTATTCATGAAATTGGATGACAGCTCCATGAAGCGCTCCATCTCTCCAACTTTGGCAGCCACATCATCTGCAATGTTTTCAAGAGCGGCATCGAACATAGCTCGCTTATCCTTATCACCTGAAAGTACTGACATTGCAGATCTCATAGCGCCATGGGATGCACGAATTGCTTTACGTTCTTCTTGCTTGATTTTTACTTGATCTTTAGTATCTTCCAATAATACTTCTGAGTTTTGATACATTTTAGTCAATACCCTGTATAGGATATCCATTTTGCCGCGTAATTCATCATATTTGGCATTGACTTCTTTAAGCCTCGCAGCTTTGCGGCTGGAGAGGATCATTTGATTTTCCTGGCCTAGTTCTTTTGCTTTAGAAGCTAACAACATATTTTGATTGATCTCTTTGGTGTTATCTTCTACCATCGTGGTTAATTTGCGAATTTGTCCTTTGAGATTACCAATTTGGGTACTCATTTTGGACAGATTATCCTCGAGATCTTCTACATAGTTTTTTAATATCCCTATCGGGTCTATGGTAATGAATAAGCCCGTGATCCATCGCATGACACTTTTATACCCATAACTTACGAGGGTCCGCATCTTGGGATCCAAGACCATATAGATGATAGATCCTAGAGCTACTAACATCAAGGATAGGTACAACATATTGCTAGCTAGAGCTATTAAAGCAGGCATAGCTTTGTATAATATATAACCACCGCCCACGAGTAGGCCGGCCAAAAAGATGGTACCCGTCATACCTTCAGGTCTTTTCCAAAATGACTTGGGCTTGGACGGTGCTGGATTAAATGGTGTTTCTGCCATAAGATATATGCTTGATTAGAATTTAAATTTATAAATATTTATTGAATGTTTCGATATCTGATTTGAGGACTGCCTCAAAATGGGTGTAGGTTTCTTCAAATCGGGACTTAGTCTCTTGTATTTTTTGTTTTGCTTCTTCGATTTCCTTGTCAGCATTATCGATCTTAGACTGAAATTCTTTGATCTGTTTTTCTAACTCCATGATTTGAGCTTGATGTGCTTTTATCTTTTCTTGCAGAAAAGTCGTTTCGTTTTGTTTCTGATTGACTTTGAGATTTTTTTGTTTGTTATGCGCCGCATCAAATTCGGCTTTTTCTTTTTGCAATACCATACTGTAATGGCTGATATTCTCCAGGAAATGTTCTCGCGTGATGCCTAAAGTCGTTGCAGTGGCAAATGCAGATTTTATGGCAACCTCTTCCGACATCCCCATAGCGTCCTTGAGAGAAAGTACGGATTGTTTAAACTTTAGGTAATCGAACCCCTGTAAGGTATTAGCTTTGATAGCGTTAAAAAGAAATTCCAGACTTTTGGGATCCAAGGTTCGGGTATTAAATACTATTTCTAGCGTTGAAGGCATTCTGACTTGAGTTTATATGTTATTCAAAGACAATTATCGGGTTTTATTTTATTCTACTGTTGGCTTATCGTCAAGTGTGATTATTCACCATACCAAAGTAGGAAATTTACTGATTAAAAACTAAGTCATTTCAGATTAAATATCTCCAGGAAGGTCTAACACGCTGATCATCGGAATCGCACTGCCCGCTATTCCTTTGACACTGCCATAAAATTGAGAGGTATTGATCAACACTTTTTCTATGACTTTTTCCCGTTGGGCCCAAATCCGATTCATCGCTATTTTTTCCTTCTGAAGGTCTTCTTGCATCTGGCGGAATCCTTCCACGATAGCTTCAATTTGCATTTTAAAATCATTGCCGGTAAGATAGGAATATAACATATTGAGTTTATCCGTCTTGTTTTCTTGCGTGATTAATGCTTCAGCTACTTGTATCAATCCATGTCTCAGGACAGGAATCAGAGGTTTATATTCATCGAAACTACATATCCATATCCCTTGTTTTTCGCCCATATGCTCCATGTCTTTGGGCATAGTCTGCGAGATGAGCACCCCGATATCAGCGCCTACCAATCGCATGTCTTCCTTTAATTTCTCGATCCAACCGATCTGAAAATCTTTTGTCCGCTTGCTTTCATAGTAAATGGTGCCTGCATTCATAAGTGTCCTGGTGTTCACTTTTTGCAGGCAATCAGCTCCTCGGGCACCTTTTCGAATTTCTTCAATTTCATCCAGGGGAAAATGGTCTTTTAAATATTCTTCAATCGCCAGCTCTTGAACTTCGCCTTGTAGCTGCATAGATCCTTGTTGAGATTTTCGTTGAAGAGCGTCTATGATTTTCCGCTGATCATCCAATTGTTTTTCATATTCTTTTTGACGCAACTCCGACCTTTTCTGCTCATCCATCCGAATTTCTTCCCGTTGAGCTTTGAGCTCTATGCTTAATTTTTCTTGCATTTGGAGCTCTATATGATTCTGCAGAGTTTCCATCTTACGTTTCAATTGCTCATTTTCAATAGCAGCTCGAGTCAGTTTTTCCAATTGATCAGACATTTCTTTACGTTCATTTTCCATTGAAAACAAACGAAGCTGATAGTCCTTATCCTGTTGCACTTTAAGTTGTTCAAAAATCTTTATTTTTTCTTTCTCCAACTTTTCTGTAAAGATCTCATTCTCACGAAGTTTTTTGGATTCTAGTTCCTTTTCTTTTAGCTCCAATGACTTCAATCGTTGTATAAAATCCAGCTTCATGGACTGCTCTTTTTCCATGAATTTTTTCTCTAGCTCTCTGGTTAATTTTTGACTGATGACCTCTTCAGCATGGAAGCTGTGTCCGCAAGCTGGGCATGAAATTTTTTGCATATCAATCAAGATTT
>JAYSTG010000043.1:0-2250 GCA_043719965.1 Saprospiraceae bacterium
TTGCAAAGGGTACAAATTTTGTAATAATGATAATAGGGTGGATTTCCCAGTTCCACTTTCACCTACTATGCCTGTGTAAGATCCTTTGGTGATAGTAAGACTAAGACCTTTAAACACTTCAGTGCGAGTTCCATATCTAAATATTATTTCAGAGAATTTAATGTCTCCCACCAGATCGGGAGTAAGGGTGATTTTGGGATCATCGGTTTGTTCTGTTTCGAGGTCTATAATTTCAAACAATCTATCTGCCGCAATCAATGCATCTTGCATCGATTTATTGGCTCCGATTAATGATGCTGCAGGTCCCGTAAAATAAGCTATCAATGCATAGAATGATAGTAACTCACCCGGTGAAAGTTCTCTATTGATTACATAATATGATCCTACCCATAAAATCAGTATTGTAAATATTCGTGTCACTAATTCTGAAAGACTACTTATGGTAATGCTATAGGATCCCACTTTAAATATGGTATCTAATAATCTTGAAAATCGTGATTCAGTCTTTTCATTAGCTTGTAACTCTATGCCAAACCTTTTGATAGTGCCTGCAGCATTGAGGCTTTCTACTAATTGGGCTTCCAGATCAGCAGCATTTTCCATAAGCCTGCGCGACCATTTTTTATTAACCCAATTTGAGATGATGTATATCAATAAATAAGCAGGTATACTTATCAATATCAAAAGAGCAAGTTTCCAATAATACATAAACATTACCGCAAGACTAAAACCAATGATCAATACATTTACAATGATGCCAAGCGCTATTTCATTTATAAATGCTCTGATTTTTACAGCATCATTGACCCTGCTTATGATCTCTCCCACCCTCATAGTATCGAAAAACCGCTGCGGCAGCCTGAGTAAATGTTTATAATAATCTAGTATCAGGCTTTTATCGATTTGTTGTCCGGCCTGCAATGAAAACATAGATTTGAAGTATCCAAACAATAATTGGAATATAAGTAGTCCAATCATGATCATGGACATAAGATTGAGCAATCGAACATTACCATCTACCAGCACGAAATCTATAATCTTTTGTACATAAATAGAAGTAGAAAGACCCAGTATGGTATATAAAACGGCAGCAAAAAATGCAGGAATGATCAACCCTGATTGTGGTCTGACCAATTGCCAAAACCTCAATACATGAGATGTCTTTTGATTCCCTTTTTGAAACTTTTGAGATGGGCTAATCAGAATTACAACACCAGTCCATTCCTCTTTAAAAGCCTCATGAGACATTTTTATCAGACGCCCTCCTCCAGGATCCATGATAGTCACTGTGGATTTATCTACTGCATACAAAACATAAAAATGGTGCAATGTTTTCTTCACTATCACATGTACTATGACTGGTAAAGTAACCGAAGTCAAAGCTTCAAAAGGACCTTTCACTCCTCTGGCATCAAACTCCAGGTACTCTGCTGCCTGAATCATGCTCAGTACATTAGTGCCTTTTTTATCAGTACCTGCTTTTTGCCTTATACGGCAACAGGAATCTGTAAATTATAATAAGCCGATACAGAAACCAGGCAGGCTGCTCCACAGTCGGTAACATCGCGTTGTTTTATTTTAACTCGAGAAGGAATCATTTATATAAAATCAAATGAACGTATTATTTTAGTAAGAATAATTACATGAAAAAGGAAAAAAATCTATGCATCACGGAGCATTGCCTTCTACTTTTGGAAATGCAAAGTATCTCAGATATCACGCTCCTACTGTTCCAGAAAAAATACTTTGGGAGCACATTAGAAATTAACAAATCTTGAATCAAAGATTTAGAAGACAACATCCAATAGCGATATATATTCTGGATTTTTATTGTGATCATATCAAACTGAGTATAGAGATTGATGGCCATAATCATAATGTAAGTGACCAGCACGAGTATGACTTAAACAGAACAGAGTTTCTGAATTCAATCGGTATTACCGAAATAAGATTTACGAATGATGAGGTCATGAGTAATATTGAATTGGTAATTGAAAAAATTAAAAATGTAATTGATAGAATTATTGTCCCATGACTCTTTTGTTTGGATTTATAGTATTCCTCAAAGTCAATAAACGGAAAATGTATTGGTCTGCAATTCGAGGGGTCAGGGGGAAAATCGATAATTCCAATTTTGTACTATCTCCCCCTGACCCCTCCGTTTGCTTTTACAGTAATCCACAAAACCTATCGCTTTGCTGGCAAACAAGGGGCACCTCTCGCTTAGTAGATTGCTTAATTTTTTACAGT
>JAYSTG010000421.1:0-3430 GCA_043719965.1 Saprospiraceae bacterium
ATCTTACCTGTGCGACGCACGACACTACCTTCTTGTATACCATCCCAGGGGCCCATCAATACCACCCCGACATTATCTTCTTCTAAGTTAAGAACCACAGCTTGAACTCCATTTTCAAATTCTACAAGTTCACCTGCTTCTACCTGAGACAGTCCATAGACGCGGGCGATACCATCACCGACCTGGAGGACAGAACCCACTTCTTCGAGTTCGGCTTGTGTCTTTTGGCCAGACATCTGTTGTTTGAGGATCGCTGATATTTCATCTGGTTTAATGCTTACCATAGCTGCAATGATTGAGATTGGTTATTTAAATAGTTTTTAATGCGTCGTTATTGGACAATGATTTTTTCATTTGACGAAGTTGATGTGCCACGCTGGCATCGTACAGTCGATCATCGAACTCCAGGATAAAACCACCGATCAGATCCGCATTGACTTTTGTTTCTAATACGATATTATCACGAGTATGTGTAGAGGAAGTGAGTTTGCTCCTGATCGCTGTGACTGTATCTTCATCCAAGGCCTGAGCCGTGGACAAGGTTACTTTGGTCTTTTTATTGATGGCCTCATATTGACTGATGAAGTCGTGGACAATCTCCGGGATGTAGAGCTCTCTCCCCTTTCGTATAAGAATGTGAAAAAAACCGAAGGTCATAGGTTCCAGATATTTTTCAAACAAGGCTTTGAATACTTGTTCCTTTTTAGGAGAAGATACGATCGGGCTCTTGCAAAGAAGCAAAAAGTCTCTATTAGCACATGCTGTTTTTAGATTGAGGATATCCTCATAGATCCGGTCGAGTTTATTTTCTTCTTTGGCCAGATCGATCAAAGACTTAGCATATCGGAATGAAATTCTAGCTAATGACATTAATTAAGGTTTAGATCATCCACTAATTTTTTGGCAAACGATTGATGATCCGCATTGTTTTGCAATTCTTTGCGAATGATTTTTTCTGCTATCTCCAGTGCAAGTTTACTCACCTGATCTTTGACTTCTACCATGGCCAATTTCTTTTGATTGTCGATATCGTGCATAGCAGAGCTGATCACTTTCGAAGCTTCTTCCTTTGCTTTTTCGCGAGCTTCATTGATGATGCTATTTTTAGTGTCTTTGGCTTCAACTAATATTTTTGCACGCTCCTCACGAGCTTCAGCGAGGATACGCTCATTTTCTGATTTCATATTTCTCACTTCTTCGCGAGCTTTTTTAGCAGAGTCTATAGCGTCTTGAATGTCGTGTTCTCTTTTTTTCAAGGACTCCATGATGGGTTTGAAAGCGTTTTTACCGATCAACCACCAGAATAATAAAAAGAATAAAGTAGTCCAGAATAGTAAACCAAACTCAGGTTTGATGGGACTAAAATCAGCTAGATAAATCATAAGAATCGTTTTTTTAAAAAAAAACCTACCTGGTAAAAACCAATCGTCATGACCAGGTAAGTCTGCTCTTGGATTAGTATTTGTTATTGAATACCATTTGAAAGAAAAGCAAGTAGTAAACCAATCAAAGCAGCTCCTTCTACAAGGGCAGCTGTCAAGATCATGTTTGCTCTGATATCACCCACAGCCTCTGGCTGACGAGCGATAGCTTCCATAGCTTTACCTCCGATAGTACCTACGCCGATGCCGGCGCCGATCACGGCCAAACCCATTCCAATAGCGGCAATTGAACCTACCATAGTTTTAAATATTTATATGAATTAATGATTTTTTCAAACGTTGTAAATTTAATGATGTGAGTTCCCTTCGGCATGTTTATGGTCTTCGATAGCTGCTCCAAAATAAGAAGCTGCCAATAAGGTAAATACATAAGCTTGAACAAAAGCGACCAACAATTCTATAGCCATCATGAAGATGGATAATAATCCTGATCCGACTGCCGCTCCCAAGGAACCACCGATACTTTCTCCAGACTTACCAAATATAAAAATCAAACTTACGAATACCACCAAAGTCATATGACCAGCAGTGATATTGGCAAATAATCGAAGCATCAAGGTCAAGGGTTTGATAAATATACCTAAGATCTCTACCGGGGTAAGAATGATTTTAACCCAAGCAGGTACTCCAGGCATCCAGACGATATGCTCCCAATAATGTCGATTGCCATTGATCGTCGTAATGATAAATACGATGAGCGCTAATATCATAGTGACACTCAGATTGCCTGTGACATTGGAGCCGCCAATAAAAGGTATCTGTCCAAATAAATTTAATCCCAAAATGAAGAAAAATACAGCCATCAAAAAGGGGAAAAACTTCTCCCATTTTGCACCGATAAAAGGCTTGGCTACTTCGTCACGTAAAAATAAAATGATGGGTTCGATCAGGTTTTGAATGCCTTTAGGCGCCCGACTTTGATTTTTTCTATAAGCATTGGCAATGTATACGAACATCCATCCCAATAAAAAGCAAACGATCAACATGCTGATCGCATTTTTACCAAGTGAAAAATCATAAAACGAAGTCAATCCTCCACCAAATAAGCCTCCGTCCGCCGTGCTTTTTTTGTCCAGTAGATATTCCCTTCCATTATAATGTGCCAAGATGAGTTCAGTCTTTTCTAGGCCAGTATCAACCTTATGTGAAAAGCCGCTCAATTCGGCTACGCCCCTCGGAAAAGTAGGGTCTTGGACTCTCATGACCTGACCTTCATGGAGTACATATTGATTATAGGCTTGATGACCATCGCCATGACCTACAGCATCAAATCCAAACTTGGAAGATGAAAATATATCCCATCCATGCTCCTTGTTATATAAAAAGCAGGGTAAGGCAAGATTAAATGGACCTATATTAAATACGTTTTGATCAGAAATATGATGGAATGCAGTAGAGGAAGGATCAAACTTATGTGCCCCTTCAGCATGCTTTTCGTCAGCAAGGCTATGATCTTCATGAATCGCACGACCTGGAGCAGAATTGGCAGGCATGACTGTCTTTGATGTATCGTCTGGTTCATGAGATTGAGCCAAGGCACGATTAGTAGAAAAAATACACAATAAACAGAATATCAGATACTTGCAAGCCATATGATGCGAAAAAATTACCATACTCTTTAAAATCGTGGCAAATGTAGTGATTTTGATCGGAAACACAGGAAGTCCAGGGATAGTAAATTATGAATTTATACCATACGTGTAGAGGATTTGATCCTGAAGAAAGTAATCAGGATCAGTCTGATCGGCATACTTGATATTTATGATCATGGTGCCATCGGAAGTTAACCTTGCTCAAGTCGATCCTACAGCACTTTAAACAACGACTCCTGATTATAGGGCTAGCTCAGCCAGTATAGACATATCAAGATATAAGCTCGAAAAATTTAAGAATTTTTTGCCCTTGCAGGCAGAAGTAATGATTAATTAAGGCAATCTCTAATAACCTATCTAAATCAAATATTGTCTCAACCTATCTAAACTTATAAT
>JAYSTG010000422.1:0-3430 GCA_043719965.1 Saprospiraceae bacterium
TCAATGCGGCGCTGCTGGGTCTGTATTTCATCAAACGAGCCATCTCATTGATCTCTATTTTGAGCTGTTCACTGATGTCCTGATGATCATTGAGTGCTCTGGATATTGTAGAGGGGCTTACACCCATTTTAGTAGCAATGTCTTTTATTGTGGTCTTCTTCAACTTTAATTAGCCTTTAATTTTCAGACAGCAAAGCTACTAAACTATACACAATTTTGGTTAATTTATCAACAACAATCGTTTGCGGGATGGTTTGCGGGATAATTTTAATCTATAAAATGGTAATTCGGTATTGAAAAGTAAGGGTATTTTGTAATTTTGAAACGTTATTCAATTAAGCTAATATTATGATTTTGTGTTTTCTAATTAAACATAAAGATTTACCTCTATGTTAAATCTTAAAGACAATTTCATATTTTTAAGAATATCTCAACCATTAAAAACTTTGAAACTTTAAAATTTTGTATGATTATGAATAGACTTTTATCCAGTATGTTCAAAGCGACTTTAGTACTGCTTATGTTTATGAGCATACCATCTTTCACTTTTGCGCAACGTACAGTCATCGGTTCCGTCAAAGAAGCTGGAACCAGTGATCCATTAATTGGAGCCATCGTATTGGTGCAAGGCACCAGCGTAGGAACTATCACAGATGTCGACGGTAATTTCAGTATTGAGGTTCCGGCTGGCAAAGATGTATTAGAGGTACAGTATACAGGATTCGGTACAGAGGTCGTCACCCTTGGTGGCGCTTCGACTGTAGAAGTAATGCTTACTGCTGGTAAAGCATTGGAAGAAGTGGTCGTCACAGGTTACGGTACCCAACGGCAGAAAGAGATTACATCAGCAGTTGCATCTATTAAAGCTGAAGACTTTAATAAAGGAGCTATCACCAGCCCTGCTCAGTTATTGCAAGGGAAGGTGCCAGGATTGATCATTGCTAAACCCAATGGTGATCCCAATGGTGGATTTTCTATACGATTGAGAGGATTGTCTACTGTAGGTGGAAATACCGAGCCTCTTGTCATTATTGATGGTGTACCAGGCGCCAGCTTGAGTAGCATCGATCCCAATGATATTGAGTCCATGGATGTGTTGCGAGACGGCTCAGCAGCGTCCATTTACGGTACTCGAGGATCAAATGGCGTCATCTTGATTACTTCTAAAAAAGGTAAAGAAGGAAGGACTACAGTCGAATATAATGGTGTTTACTCTGCTGAGTCTTTGGCACGTACTCCCGATATTATGAATGCTGCAGAATATAAAGCTGCTGGTGGTAAAGATCAAGGCAGTACCACAGATTGGTTTGATGTCATTACTCAAAACTCTTTTCAACAACAACATAACTTGGCATTAGCGGGTGGTGCTAAAGGCATGGGCTATCGAGTATCATTCAATTACAGAAATGTACCAGGTATTATTCAAAATACAGGATTCAAACAATTAAATGGTAGAATTAATTTAAGTCAAAAAGCACTGAATGACAAGTTGCTTGTAAATTTTGATTTATCCTCAACTAGTAAAAACCAGGAGTTTGGATATAGGGACGCATTTAGATATGCTACCATATTTAATCCTACTGCTCCTGTATATGATGCTAAAAACACCGTGAACGGAGGTTATTTCGAACCAGGGGGATTTGACTATTTTAATCCTTTAGCCATCATCGAACAAAATTCAAATACAGGAACGAGTAATAATATCCTTGGAACGATCCGGGGTGAATATGAAGTATTTAAAGGACTTAAATATTCTATAGCTTATACACTAAGCCGTGAAAACAGGATTGGCGAATCATACATCAGCAAACAAAGTCAATATGGAGGAGGAATCGGAAGAAATGGATTAGCATCAAGGGGAACTAATAATGACCAAAACGATTATTTATCTACTACCTTAAATTATGCGTTTACATTTAGTGGTGTTGATTTAACTGCCTTAGCAGGTTATGATCATCAAAAATTTACCGAGGAAGGATTTGGATTACAAGGCGGTAATTTCTTGACTGACTTTTTTTCAAGTAATAATCTTGGGGCGAGTTTAGACTTTCCGCGCGGATTAGGAGGTGTAGGTAGTGGAAAGAGTAGCAATAAATTAATTGCTTTCTTTGGCCGTTTGAATGCCAATATTAATGACACCTGGTTTGCCAGTGCATCCTTGCGCCGCGAAGGTTCGTCAAGATTTGGTCAAAATAATAAATGGGGTTTATTCCCTGGACTGTCTGCTGGTGTGAATTTGGCCAAATTAGTTGACCTGGGACAAATAAATAATTTAAAGGTCAGAGTTGGATATGGTGTGACCGGTGCAAATATCACTCAAAATTACCTCTCTTTATTTAGGTATGGACCTACAGGCAATTTCTATTATAATGGGGCCTATGTACCGACCTATGGTCCTGTTTCTAATCAAAACCCAGATTTAAAATGGGAGGTTAAAAAAGAAACCAATATAGGATTAGATTATGGGCTTTTCGGTTATAAAGTCACTGGTTCTTTTGATTTCTTCAATCGAAAAGTAAATGACTTGTTATACAATTTTCCAGTACCAGTACCACCTAATAACTTTGGTCGCACTTGGGCCAATGTTGGAGAATTGACCAGTTCAGGCTTGGAAGCAGCTATAGCCATTAATGGTTTAAAACTAGGAGGATTAAAATGGAGTCCTGCATTAAATGCCACTTTCTATCTTAATAATAAATTAGTCAGTCTTTCACAAGGGGATCTGAAATTTGGATCCGGCGGAGCAATTGACATAGCTGGTGTTGGGTCTCCTGGTCAAAACAATTTTTATATGATCAGAGTAGCAGAAGGGGAAAAATTAGGACAGATCTATGGTCCTGTATATACTGGCCCAGATGATAAGGGCAATCCTACATTTCAAGATATCGATGGTGATGGTAAAAAATATCCGGATGATAATGATGATAGAGCTGAATTAGGAAACGGTTTACCAAACCTGACTTTAGGCCTTAATAATACATTCTCATTGGGCAACTTTACGTTAAATGCATTCTTTAGAGGAGCTTTTGGCCATTCTTTAGTCAATCAAAATAGAGTGTTTTACGAAGACCGTAACGCGGGATCTATCCTAAGTTACAATCGTATCAATACGAAATATGCTGATCCGAAGTTAAAAGATTCTAAGTATTCAAGCTTACATGTAGAGAAGGCAGATTTCCTTCGATTGGACAATATGCAATTGGGCTATTCACTGCCTGTAAAAGGTTCATTTAACAGAGCATTTGTTTATTTGGCAGCGAATAATGTGTTTACGTTAACGGGCTATACAGGTGTAGATCCAGAAGTGCGTTTTGGGGACTCAGAAGAAGGTGACAACCCATTAGCTCCAGGTATCGATCGCCGTGGAAATTATTTCACTACTCGTTCTTTTTCATTGGGTGTAAACCTCGGTTTCTAATCGTTTTTTAAT
>JAYSTG010000423.1:0-9548 GCA_043719965.1 Saprospiraceae bacterium
TGGTCACCGAAATACTGCCTAATAAAATCAGAGGATATGGAACCACCCTGGTAGCTACGTTGGGTGTATTGGGCGCTTTATTGGCTTATGTAATATCTACTTTGTTTGATTGGAGGGCGTCTTATTTTATTGGGGGGGGACTGGGATTGATATTGTTAGTATTAAGGGTACGTGTGTTTGAATCCGATATTTACCTTCAGTTAAAAGACAAGCATATAAAACGCGGAAATTTTCTTTTACTTTTTAATAATCGAACACGATTTATAAAATACCTTACGAGTATCATTATAGGTATGCCGATATGGTTTGTGACAGGCATATTAATCACATTCTCCCCAGAGTTCGGTAGGGCTATGGGGCTCGATGAACCGATGGATGCCGGAAGAGCAGTGTTATTTGCCTTTGCTGGTCAAGCTGTTGGTAATATTGTTTGTGGTTCATTAAGCCAATATTTTCAGAACAGAAAAAAAGTAATATTCCTATTTATGGCTTCATCCCTTTTACTCGTATTGATCTACTTACTCGTGCCGATAAAACAAGCTTCTTTGTTATATATTCTTTGCGCAGGCCTTGGATTTTGTAGCGGATATTGGGCTCTTTTTATTACCGTTGCAGCCGAGCTTTTCGGATCTAATATTCGCGCTACAGTAGCTACCACAGTACCTAATTTTGTACGAGGTACCATCATTCCTTTGACATCACTCTTCATAATTTTTAAAAATCAAATAGGTACTATGAAAGGAGCATTAGTGGTGGGTATGCTGACCTATTCCATTGCCATGCTTGCCTTAGTCTATCTGGAAGAAACATTCAAAAAAGACATTAATTACGTTGAAGATCACTAAATAGATATCATAGTATGGCAATGATGGATTTTACATTGCGGCCGATGCAATTCCGTGATATTGACGCAGGGATGCGATTATCCCTCGCACAGGGATGGAATCAAACAACGAGTGATTGGAATTTTTTAATCAATTGCCCTTTGAATATTTGTTTAGTGGCCGAGCATAAGGATAACGTGATAGGGACTGTATGTGTATCAAATTATTCAGAACAGGTTGCATGGATAGGTATGATGCTGGTCGATGAAACATATCGTGGTTTTGGTGTGAGTAAAAGGCTTTTACATGCTTGTTTTAAAAAATTGGGCTTGCAGATTTCCATCAAATTAGACGCTACACCTGACGGCCATGCTGTGTATAAGAAATTTAATTTTTCGGATGAATATGGTATTCAGAGACTGATAAAACCCGCCGGAAATTTTACGGAGGCATTTGATGAGCATGAGCTGATTCCGTATACAATTAAATATAACTCTGATCTGATTGATCTGGATGCTCAAGCGTTTGGGACTAGAAGACCTTTATTGATGGATTACTTTACGACAAAGTATCCTTCTTATTCATGGTTGTTGAAAAGAAACAATTCTATTCAAGGTTTTTTACTCGGAAGAGCAGGTAGTACATATCATCATATCGGCCCAGTGGTAGCGCCTAGCACGCATGACGCTAAAATCCTCCTGGCTCGATCTTTGAAAGTGATAAATACTCAACCCGTGGTGGTCGATGTGCTGAGTGATAAAATATCATTTATTGAGTGGTTATCTTCCATTGGATTTGTCCATCAACGCCAATTCACCAGGATGTATAAAAATGTAAACGTATCTCTTTGTCACATTGACCACCAGTATTTAATCGCTGGTCCTGAATTTGGATAGCTCATAAACTTCTCCTCATACATTGCCCAATACTCTTAATGCAATGAAGGCCATTAAACCAGTGCTGGATTCCAACGCTTGCTCATCGATATTAAAAGTAGCTGTGTGTAAGGAGGAATCAATGCCCTGTGCTTTATTTCCTGTACCTAACATATAAAAACAAGCATTGGTAATTTGCGAATAATATGCAAAGTCCTCTGATGCCATCCAGATATCTATATCCAATACATTTTCTTGACCTAAGTATTCTTTGGCGATAATACTTACTTCGGAGGTGAGCGCTTCATTATTCAATAAAAAGGGGTATCCTCTATTTATCTTCAGCTCGCAACTTCCTCCCATACTTTCAGCAATAGTCTCTGCCATTTTTTTCATTTTTTGATGCGCTTCTGTGCGCCAAGATTCATCCATCGTCCGGAAGGTACCTTCCATATATACCTCATCTGGTATTACATTTATAGCGCCATTGGCTATAAGTTTACCGAATGACAATACGGTAGGATGAGCGGGATTTGCCATTCGACTCACTACCTGCTGTAATGCAATGATGATATGAGCTGTGATTAAAATAGGGTCAATATTTTGATGAGGCTGGGCAGCATGGCCGCCTTTTCCCTTTACTGTTAATAAAATTTCATCCATAGATGCCATATATTTTCCGGCACGAATACCGATCTTTCCACGCTCAATGGATGGAGTGACATGTTGGCCTATGATTGCTTGTGGCTTCGGATGATTCAAAACACCCTCGTGGATCATGATACTTGCACCACCTGGTATTTTTTCTTCGCCGGGTTGAAAAATGAATTTAACTATACCACCGAATTTACTTTTCAATGTTTGGAGAATCTTTATCGTACCAAGTAAAGAAGCAGTATGAGCATCATGCCCACAAGCATGCATCACCCCAGGGCTTTTTGATTTGTAGTCGTCCGTATTAGCCTCGGTTATAGGCAAAGCATCCATATCGGCACGCAAGGCTATTACTTTATGAGATGGTTGTTCTCCGTGGATCATGACTACAATCCCCGTATTGGCCATCGAGCTCCAGGGGATATTCATCATATCCAATTTCGATTTTATATAAGCCGAGGTTTCAAATTCATCAAAAGATAATTCAGGGTGAGTATGCAGATGCCTTCGGTCCTGAATTACTTCATCCAAGATTTCCTTAGCTAATTGTTTTATTTCTGTTTTCAGCATGTGGAGATAAACTTTATCCTTAGATTATTAAAAAATATCAATATGCAGCTATATACAGGTTCGTTTTCTATTAAAATATTTATTTTTTTAGCTCTTCATCCAGAAACCATCTTACAAAATCATCATCTATAAGTATCGGATATTTTGTACTTACTCGATCTATTGCTGCCAACTGGCCCCTAGATAATTTTTCTGTTGGGTCCAGACACCAAGTCCCTTTTAATATGCCTTGTCTATATAATATTTCATGAATACCCGAGATACATCCTTTAAATAAATGTTGGGCATCAAAAATAGCGGCATTCATATCCGTCACTTCAACTCCTCTAACCAGTAGTTTCTCTACTCCAGCATATCGGTGAGCAATGCAATGGTGAATTTCATCCAATAGACTTACAGCTTTGCTGGTGCATACTGCCCAATGACCCAGTAATCCGCCAACAAATCTTTTTTCAATATGTTCACCATTAACTTCAAACCGATAAGGAGTAAGTAAATCGGCCACGATATTATCATCATTGCCCGTATATAACGCTATTTCATTTCTTCTTTCAGATTCACAGACTGCTCGCACAACATCCAAGGTTTGATATCGATTAAAAGCAGCAATTTTTATGGCGTAAACATTGGGAATCTTTACGAGTTCTTTCCAAAATTCAAAACTTAAGATTCGCCCACCGGCGGCAGGTTGAAGGTAGAATCCAAAAATAGGAATGCTTTGAGATACAGTAACAGCTCGTTGTAAAAGCGCTTCCTCAGAATAGTCAGCTAGCCCTCCATTACTCAAAAGCCCTAGATGAAATCCATATTTATTAGCCAACTCTGCTTCATGAAGCGCCTGATCTGTTGGTCCACATATACCCGCTACTTTTAGGAATGGTCGTTTTAATTCAGCATGGTCGATTTCTTCAGCACATAATCTTAATACCGTTTCTAAAAGATTTATCTCTGGCTTTCTTATTTCGAACTGGGTAGTATGTACACCGATAGCTACACCTCCCGCACCGCTTGCGAGATAGTATCGAGTTAACAATCGTTGATTTTCTTCGTTTAATTTTCGATTTTCAAAAAGGGACAATGGGTGAGCTGGAATGACCAGTCCTCTATTAAGTTCACTCCGAAGGGATATATCCAATGGTTTAAATTGATCCATAGATTAGAATTTACCTTTTCTTTCAGAAAAATGAGTCGGCTTGTTCAATACTTTTCTACCTTGAATCACCCATTGCAATATCATATCCATCATTTGATTCAAAGATACTTTTGCAGGACCAAATAGACGAATGCATTCTGAAGCATTGGATAATAAGGCGGTAGGGTAGGATTCATTTATAAAAGATGCAGATTTTCCTATCCGTTTTGCAAATTGGTCCGCCAGCCATCGCACAGATACTGATTCTGATCCAGTCACATTCAAAATAGTCGGGGGAATGGTGCATTGCATCAAGCACCTTAGGGCAATTTCATTAGCGTCTCCTTGCCAGATCACATTTACAGACCCCATACTGAGATCTATAGGTTTATTTTCGAATACAGCTTTTGCTATTTCTAATAGTACACCATAGGATACATCATTGGCATAATTCAATCGATAAATTAATAATGGAGTTTTATTTATACTAGAGAAATATTGAAAAACACGTTCCCTTCCAAGGCACGATTGGCCATATTCTCCTATGGGTTCAGGTTGAGTCAACTCAGTCGCACCACCACTTTCAGCATTAACCATTGGATAGACATTGCCAGTTGAAAAAACCACAATACGTGATTTTTTAAACTTTTGAGCCACGCGCCCCGGTACATAGGTGTTCATTGCCCAAGTATAGGATTGAAAGGTAGAGGTACCAAACTTAGTGCCTGCAAGATAGAGTACATTTTGAACTTCTGGTAAGGAGGATAATTGATCATCGAGTAATAAATCTGTCGAAATAGTTTCAATCCCTAATGTATTTAGTTCTTCTTTTAATCTTAAGTCTGAAAATCTAGCTACCCCTATTATTTTCTTTTTTAATCCTGCTTTATCGACCGCTGTTTTTGCAAGTTTAGCCAGAGCAGGACCCATTTTGCCACCTACGCCCAGGACCATAATATCGCCATCGATCTTAGAAAGATCCTGTATCAAATCATTGGAAGGAGCGAGTAATTTTTGGTATTCCGATTCTAGGCTATACATTGGGCGACTAATTAAGTTAGCTAGTAAGCTCTTTTTATTTTAATTGTTTGGCGTGTTGTCGACAATATTCAACATTAAAATAAACTATAATTCCAATCCGGGAGCGTTATTTTTTCTTCTTTTTTGGAACTTGATACTTTCCACCTTTTATATAGGTTTCAATGTTTGATAAAATACTTTCAAGATAACTAATTGCGTTTTTCTTGTATTCGCACATTTGTGTTACAGAATAATCTTTTCCGCACTCGGCAAATGTTACTCGTCCGTGAGCAAGATGGTTTCTTTTCTTTTTTATTTCTTCCAAATCAGCACCCGCTTTTTCTTTTGCATCACCTACTTTACTATCAAAGCCATATATCTCTGCTAATGTTCTTATTTTTTGAGCATCAATATTTCCTGACAAATCAATAAATTCAGTTTCCTTTTTGAACTCTACTAAAGCATTATTTATTACTTCTGTTGCTATGCTTTGAATATGCTTTTCCAATGTTTCATCTTTAGCATTTCTTAAATCTTTAACCTTTTGTTTTATCCAAAGTAATTGGGCTTCTTCCGTGAGTTTCTTGTAGGATAATTTTTTACCTTGAATTGCAGAAAGAATTTCCCAAAGAGAATTTCTACAAGCAGATTCAACGAGATTGTAAATTAAAAGAAAGCCATTGGCTTTAAGGATTTTTAAAAGTTCATCATCAACTTTTGAAATTTTATTTACACCCTTTTCAGAAAAATGAATAGTTGGTTTGTCCTTATCAAGTGTAGATAAAAAGTCAAAGTATTTTTCAATTTCAGCTTTCCGTTTTACAAAATCTTCATTAGCTTTCTTCATAGTGCAAGGTTTCTTTTTTGATTTTATTCAATAAGCAATCTCTAACAAAGTTTACTCTCTTTGTTAGCCTTCCTGCATTATTACTTGAATCTGATGTAGTAACTTCTTCAAACTCTTTTGATTCCAACCAATCCATTGAAGTTGGTTTGGCTGAACTATTTTGTTGGAAAGCTTGATGCACCCCAACAGAGATTGCCTCAAACCTTACTCGTGGAGTAAAACTTGAGTTGGCTGCTCTTTTGAAACCAAAAGGGAAGTGCTTTTTTACATACTTCAACATTGTTTCAAACTCTTTTCTCTTTGCATTTTCATCAAACCCTTTGGTATTTTGTTCGATGAGGTAATTGTCTAAAATTTTGCTTCCCCTTTCTCGTTTTTCTGTCCCGTAATCTGAATATGTAAAATATCTTAGAATCAGTTCCTCTCCTTCGCCTCGTTTTTTTGCGTATGAAGATATTGGGCAAAGGTTTATGAACAATGGATTCTTTGCACATTTCATCACAAAAGAATAAAATCTTCCTATATAAACACCTTTTCTTACTTCACTTGCATTTGCTTTTTCACCACTTGTATTTATTCTATCAAAAATATCTTGCCGAATAGAGATATCGGCTTTGTCCGTTATTACATGTAGACGAAGGTTTATTAATTCAAATTTGTTTCTCCTTGCTTGTATGAAATTGGAATACTTCATTCCGTTTAATTCTGTAAGCCTTTTCAATCCGGTGAGAAAAAATTCATCATTAACAAATGCTTCGATCGTTCTCAATCTTTGAGAGCCGTCAATCAATTCTAATGTACCATCGTCATCTAAGATAGCAGCAAATAAAGGTTGAATTGGAACACCAAGTAGCAACGATTCAATAAATCGTGCTTTCATTTCTTCTTTCCAAATATCATCCCTCTGATAATTTGGAATTTTAATTTTTGATTTTTCTGGATCATCTGAATTGAATTTATAAAGCAAAACTTCAATCGGATATTCTTTGGTATCATATTCATACGGAATTTGTGATGCCTTAATTTGCTTTTCAGCACGTTCAATGTCCTTCTCGGTTATTTCGTTTTTAATTGTTGCCATTTTTAATTTAAGTTTTCAATTAAGTGCAGGTTAATACTTTTTGCAATTGCTTTTCCTAAGTTTACAGGAACTGCATTTCCAATGTGTCGTTGAATATCTTTTGAAATTACTTCATTTTTAGTGTCATCAATAAATTTATATCCTATCGGGAATGACTGAAGTAGTGCTGCCTCTCTTAAAGAAATTGCACGATGCTGTTCGGGATGTCCAAACCTTCCGTTGCCAAGCCCGATGCAATGAGTAGTCAGAGTAGGAGATGGTTCATTCCATTTCATTCTTCCGTAAACATCTCCAAATGTTCGTCCCGATAATTTTTTGTGGCAATCAAGTTTTAACTCCTCTGGCCAACTTCTCCAACTTCCGCCTTCCTTTGTTAAGCGAATTCGTTTTTTGTTTAAGTCCGAAAGTTTTTGTGAACGGTGTAACGAATCTGTCTTACAAATTTCTCCGTCTTTTATTTTAGGTAACTTACCAATGGTTTGTTTAACTGTCGGGTAATTGTATTTACCGAAAATTGCGGGAATTAAACTTATGCTTCCAAGTTTAGAGGCTAACAAAACAAGCCGCTTGCGATTTTGAGGAACACCATATTCAGGGCAATAAACAATTCTTTGAGTGTCTGAAATAAAGTAGCCGTTGTTTATGAGTGTGTCAATGAATTTGCTGTAAACACCATTCTTGTTATACTTGGCTAACTGCGGAACATTCTCCATCGAAACAATGTCAGGTTGTGTTGCTTCAATAATTTTTGCAAATGCATTTAATAAACTCCATTTGTTGTCAACCTTTTTGGGCTTCTGTCCTGAAGTGTAACGAGAGAATGGTTGGCATGGTGCACAACCAACTAAGATTTTGATTGAATGTTTAGGAAAAAGCCTTTCTATTTCTTTTGGGTCAATTTCGTTGAGATCTTTACAAATAAATTTTGCATTGTTATTTTCTGAAAACGCAAATTCGCAAGACTGATCTGAATCAATTCCTGCAATAACATTAAACCCCTCTAAAACGAATCCATGACTCAAACCGCCTACTCCGCAGAATAAGTCAACCACAGAATATTTTTTTTGCTTTTTCAACCCTTTAATCATATGTCAAAGATAGGTTATTGTCAGTAGTTATAAAAACGGTAATCGTTTTTGAACTTTCCAAAATCGGATAATTCGAAGTACGGAGATCATTCTACAATTGCTCAGTAGGGGTACAAATGTTAAAGCTCCTAAAATACTCTAACTTAGCCACTAAGAATCTAATTGTGCCCCATCAATTAAGGTCTGAATGACAGTAGGATCGAATAAAGGCAATTGAATTTCTACTTCTTGTCCTATATTTTTAAATTTCAGGATATCACCATTTTCAATAAAAGTCACTTTTTTTTTTAAGATTTAATTCTTTGATCACAAATTTTCCCGAAGCACTCCATTTCGGAAGTATGACATATAGATGATTACCCTTAGTAGTAAAAAAGATCAAGGTTTGAGCGCTGTTGTAATCCACGATATCTTCATTACTATTGTACCCAAAGGAATAACCTATGCCTCTGCATTTTTCCCAGGGTCTGGACAGCGCCTCCACACCATCGTATTCTGTAGAAATAAAATTTCCAACGAAGGGGCCATCTTTTTTAATTTCAGATCCCCACTGTCCATTGACTACCACGTTGTTTTTCACCGGACTTTCATTATACAGCCAGGCGAGGAATTCTTTACTTTTCCAGACTTCAGACGGATGATCCCAAGACCCATCTGTCCAAAAAGCCCAAGGCTGGTATTTGTTTACAAGCTCACGCGTTTGAGGTAGTATATGATTTTCTACAAATTCTTTTTTGTCTGCTTTCAAATAGAGCGGATTGAACCATTCATATAGGGAATAATAAAGTCCAAACTTTACGGAAGTTTTATCCACTTCAATTTTGAGCTCACCTATTAAATCACTTTTGGAACCAGCCGTATAACTATTCCAAGGGAACCCCCATGTTTTGTCGGCTTCTTTTGAAGGCCAAAGGCAGTATCCATCATGATGTTTTGATGTCAGAAAGATGTATTTTGCACCTGCTCTTTCAAATAGATTGGCCCAACACTTTGGATCATAATCAGTAGCTTTAAAGTCTTCACCGAAATTGTAATAATTGTAATGTGCACCAAAGTTTTCTTGATGATGTTGCCAAATTTCCTTTGCGCCTGGCGCCACATTACCACCTGTTTTTTTATTTCTTAGCCACATCTGATACCACTCTGAATAGCTTTCTTTAGGAGACCAAGCTGGTACCGAATAAGCTCCCCAATGAATAAATATTCCAAATTTGGCATCCTCAAACCAACCCGGAATAGGCCTTCGGTCCAAGGATTCATATGTTGGCTCATACTTTGATTGTGAATAGCTGAATGCAGTGTTTACTAATATGGCAAACCAAATAAAACAAAATCGTCGCTCGACACCCTTAGGTTGTCAATAAAAATGACCTTACTTGTTCTTTAAGAAATAGTATTGGAGAGTTGATTCACAGACCGTACTGTAAAAAAAAATAAAAAAAATAATAAAACATATA
>JAYSTG010000424.1:0-3426 GCA_043719965.1 Saprospiraceae bacterium
CCGCCAGCTGCAAAAAGAAGGCTATACGAATCTGGTGTATGCTCCTTCATCAGAGCTCAATCTACTGGATGAACCATCGGTCCATTCATTCTATGCCGAACATCGACCAGAATATGTGTTCATGGCGGCAGCTAAGGTCGGTGGTATCGTAGCCAACAATACTTTTAGAGCAGATTTTTTGTATGAAAATTTGATGATGCAAAATAATGTGATCCACGCCGCATTTAAATACAACTCTAAAAAATTATTGTTTCTAGGCTCCTCCTGCATTTATCCAAAATATGCACCCCAACCCTTAAAAGAAGAATATTTATTGACAGGATTATTGGAGGATACCAATGAGCCTTATGCGATAGCAAAAATCGCTGGTGTAAAAATGTGTGATGCTTACCGTGCGCAGTATGGTTGTAATTTTATATCCGCTATGCCGACTAATCTATATGGTCCCAACGATAATTACAATTTGGACACCAGTCATGTACTGCCTGCGCTATTGAGAAAATTTATTGAAGCCAAAAAATATAGTCATCCCTCTGTATCCATTTGGGGTACCGGATCACCCTATCGGGAATTTATGCATGTGGATGATTGCGCTGAAGGCTGCTTGCATCTGATGCAACATTACGATGCACCACAACATATCAATATCGGTACTGGGATCGATCTGCGAATAAAAGAACTTGCAGCACTCATCGCACAGGTCGTGGGTTATGATGGGGAGACCACATATGATACCTCTAAGCCTGATGGGACTCCAAGAAAACTGATGGATGTCACCAAAATCAATCATCTTGGGTGGCAAAGCAAAATCAGTCTGGAAGCTGGCATTCGCCAAGTGTATCACGAACTAAAAGATCAATTTTAACTATGCGCATTTTTATACAAGACCATCGCAAGCACTTTATAAATATTAAGGTATGAATTACGCGATCATCATGGCGGGAGGCGCTGGGACTCGGTTTTGGCCGTTGAGTACTGAAGAGCGCCCAAAACAATTTCTAGACATACTCGGTACCGGAAAAACATTTATACAGATGACTGTAGAGCGGTTCGTCGGCATACTCCCTCTGGAAAACATCTATATCATCACTCATGAGAAATATAAGAATATCATCCATGAACAACTACCGCTCATCCCGGACACTCAAATTATATACGAACCTAGTAGAAACAATACTGCACCCTGTATTCTACTGGCTGCATTAAAAATTCAAAAATTAGACCCTGAAGCCTGTTGTTTATTTGTGCCCGCTGATCATCTCATCATAGATCGTGCAGCCTTTCAAAAAAATGTAATGACTGCGCTCACATATGCCTCTATCCATCAGGCTATCGTCACTATCGGTATCGTGCCTAGCCGGCCAGAGACAGGATATGGCTATATCCGGCTCAAAGAATCTACGAATAAGGAAATAAAAGAGGTAGTACAATTCGTCGAAAAGCCCGATATCGACACCGCAAAACTTTATGTAGCATCTGGAAAATATTTATGGAATGCAGGTATGTTTGCCTGGCATGTCAATACCATTGTGCAACAATATTTATCCTTGGCTCACACCGTATATGATATACTGATCAAAGGTCAAGCCCAATACAATACACCCAACGAAGCATCCTGGCTGCAACAACACTACCCAACCACTGAAAACATCTCGGTAGACTTTGCCATAATGGAAAAATCTGATTGTGTATTCACTATGGCAGCATCGTTTGACTGGAGTGACCTGGGCATTTGGTCATCGATATATGAAGTGAGCGAAAAAGATGAACAAGCCAATGTGTTCATCGCCGGAGGCGGATCACTCGAAGATAATTTTAATAATCTGATTATCCTGCCAACTGGTAAACAAGTCATCATCAAAGGGATCAAGGATATGATCATAGTAGATAGTGGAGCGGCTCTGCTCATCTATCCTAAATCTGAAGAGCAACATATCAAAGCCAGCCATGCCTTATTGATGCGCACTACACCTAAAACACCTCCTCAATCATAACATATTGATGGCCTTCGAGCAGTGCACATGCACATAGTACTTATTCCTCCATGGTTTGAGACACCCAATCATCCTACCGCCGGCAAAGCAGTCAAGGACTTAGCTTTTGCCCTTTCCCGCCATGGATTGAAAGTCAATGTATTGTTTCAATCCGGGGAAAACCTTCCATTACAATCAACATTACAACAGGACATAGCCGTATGGCATAGCCATTGTACAATCAAAGGAAAACTATTTCCGATTTGGAATACCATTTCTATCCGCGCTTACATCAAAGTCTTCAGAGCATATATTCACAAACATGGCCTACCCGATCTTATTCACATTCATGGGTATACCTGTCTTCCGATGGCGACTTATATTAAAAAGAAATTTAACATCCCATTTGTATATACGGAACACAGCTCTTCGGTATTGCAAAACAAACTTAATATAGTCGAACAAAAAATTATTAAATGGTATGCCCATCACGCTAGCGCTTATACGGCAGTGAGTGTCGCTCTTGGTGATCGCCTCCATGCCTTATGTACCTCGTCCGTTCAAATAATACCTAACACCATTGATTTTGACTATTTCGTGCCCGGATCCGTAGTCAGAAGCGATAATCTTTTGATGATCAATTTATTGAATAAAAACAAACAAGTAGATCTTGGCATCCGAGTCTTTGAGCGATGGTGTGATGATCATCCTCAGGCAACGTTGCATATTATAGGTGACGGTCCTGAGCGCCATGTTTTACAAGATCTTGCCAATTCCATAAAACACAAGGCTACCGTCATTTTCCACGGTGAAAGGGCCTCTGATTATTGGCTGCCCATATTACAAACGGCTGCCTGCCTATTATCTCTGAGCAAGTCTGAGACTTTTGGCGTAGCTGCGCTCGAAGCCCTAGCATGTAAAACACCGGTCGTAGCACTAAACAATCAAGGTATCAACGAAATCGCCCCTTTGATAGATTTAGTGCTTTTGCCTCTAGAATCCAATGCTGCTATGATTTATACGGCCTTGATACAGGCCGTAAGTCAACCGGTGACAACAGAGCAACGAGATAAATTAAAATCAAAGTTTGATTATAATAAGGTAGCTCAATTATATCAATCTATTTATTCCAAGACTATTCAAAAGGTGCAGTGAAAAAGTCTATTCTGTTTATCTCGTATTATCATGATCCCCAGCTGTTGACTGCTACACGCAATTTTTATTTAAGTACCGTATTGGCTCACCATGGGTTTGAAGTACATGTGTTGAGTAACAAAAAATCGGAACCCTTACAGGATCAAACTACTACCAAGATCAAGTTTCATACCATCGATGCATGGGACTATAGATCTCTACTTCGTGCGATTGGTGCCAAAGATGGTGTCACTTCCCAACTGATTTCACCAGGGAGAATAATCAATTGGGGCTATAAAATACTCCTCAAATATCCTTT
>JAYSTG010000425.1:0-3426 GCA_043719965.1 Saprospiraceae bacterium
AATCGAGCCTGCAAGCCCATCTTACTATCGCCCATCTCACCCTCTATCTCACTTCGTGGTACCAGAGCTGCCACAGAATCTATGACTATTATATCTATAGCTCCTGATCGAATAAGGTTTTCCGTTATTTCAAGAGCTTGTTCTCCATTATCCGGTTGAGAGATCAATAGGTTTTCAGTATCTACACCGAGGGACTCTGCATAGTTGCGGTCGAAAGCATGTTCAGCATCTATAAATGCAGCCATACCACCACTTTTCTGTGCCTCCGCTATGGCGTGGATAGCTAATGTGGTTTTACCGGAAGATTCGGGGCCGTAGATTTCGATAATACGCCCTTTGGGGAAACCGCCAATACCTAGTGCTATGTCTAATCCGAGTGACCCTGATGAGATCACTTCTACTTCTTCTACTTGTTTGTCGCCGAGTTTCATGATCGTACCCTTGCCGTAGGCTTTTTCGAGTTTATCCATGGTCAGCTGTAATGCTTTTTGTTTTGCGTCGCGTTCGTTGCTCATTATGAGTGATTTATGATATTAAAATTGAAATATTAAACACAAATGTAATATATGTCTGGGAATAAACCGCAGATCTTTGTATATTTTTTCGACTTTTTTTTGTCGAACTATTCATCCAAAGACCTGCGGCATTATTTTGAACTCTTATGCAGCTACTTTATTTTCTGTTTTCATCAGTTCAAACTCGGATACTACAATCTCTGTCAAATACTTCTTGGTACCATCTTTTGCTTCATACTGGCGATTGCTAAGCTTACCGGTAAGGGCAATCTTAGCCCCTTTAGTCAAAGCACGTTCCACTTCTTTGGCGACATCTCCCCAGGCAACCAGTTTGTGCCATTGGGTGTTCTCAATACGCTTGCCTACACTATTCGTGTACGACTCATTAGTAGCTAGGGTGAAGGAAGCCATAGTAGACCCACTTTCAAAATGTTTTACCATTGGTTCCTGACCCAGGTGACCCGTTAACATTACTTTGTTAAGGACATTGTTTGTTACGCTCATAATTAAAATATTTATTGGTTAAAAAAATTTACAAATTAAACAAGTGACGAGGTACGAGGTGGTGATGTACGAGGCACGATGTCGATGCATGATTATGGCTTTGCTTTTAGTGTTTTTAATGTTGTGACAAAAATGCATAATAGCTCATTCGCTTCTGCTTTAATGCCTGCAATTGGGAGTGTGCTTATTAGTCTGGCCTCCTCTATTACTTCAAGCCAGTAAATGGTTTCATCACATTCCTCCTGTACAATTTTAAATTTATGAATAAAATCAAGGATAGATTTTGCTCTTCGTGTGGCCCTGCAATTAGCGCCTACAGAAGTGGCACTCCTTAAAATTTGTTTCCCTATCACCCACCCAGAGGGCTTATTAGGCAATTCATCTACTAAGTGTATGATCATGACACCCAAGTCTTTTGTTCTTCTCAATAGTTCTTCTTGCATTTGAATCCTTTTTTGTTAATTCTTAAATCCTCTCATCCACTCATCCGCACATTTCTACATTTCTACATTTCTACATCCACTCGTTGTTGTCAATTTTTGGATGCTGCAAAGATGGGGGAGCCTCCCTGCTTTATTCGTCTAATAATCAATTACTGTCGGTTACAGCTGGTTGTAAATGATTGTATTCGTTTGTATACGGTAAGCTTCATTGGAAGATTGTAGAAAGAAAAGCTCCTTATTCGTTGGGTGCCAGGACATAATACCAGCAGAATTGCCTCAAGAAGCTGACAAGTGATAAGCAAATTGATTATATTTGATTATCATGAAAAAACTCTTACTATTATTATTGCCCATACACTTGGCAGCGCAAAAACCTTCTTTCGAAGCTTTTAAAAACTACGCCTTCCCAACAGAGCTTTGTTCAGCTATAAAAGGATCCAAACTTGCCTGGGCTGTGGACGAACAGGGTCGACGCAATGTCTATGTGGCAGAAGGGCCTGATTATAAACCTAGAAAACTTACTAATTATACCAAAGATGATGGTCAGGAACTTACAAGCCTTTCCATATCGGAAGATGGAAAATGGGTTGTATTTGTAAGAGGTGGTGAGCATGGCAGTAATTGGGAAAGCGGACTCCCAGTAAACCCCTCTGGTGAACTATTTCCTTTTACTGCAAAAATAGCTAGCATACCTTTTAATGGGGGTGAAGTCAAATATCTTGCAGATGGAGATGAACCTACGATCAATCCAAATAGCAAATCGATAGGTTTTATCAAAAATGGTCAAGTTTGGATCACCCCAATCGATACCATACAAGTGGCAAAAAACATGTTTAATGTCAGAGGTACCGTCGGCTCTATATCCTGGAACACGGATGGTTCAGCATTGCTTTTTGTTTCCAATCGGGGGGATCATTCAGTCATAGGCATATATTCAAATACAATGGCTTCAATACAATGGATCACACCTTCTTTTTCTTTTGATAGTTCCCCGCGATGGTCATTGGATGGCAAAAAAATTGTTTTTATCCGGACCCCAGGCACAGGTGGGTCGCCGGATTCTATCTTAGCAAAAAAGCATAGGCCCTGGAGCATTTATATTGTCGATATTGCATCTAACCAAACAACACTGCTATGGAAGGCTCCTAAGACTTTAAGAGGTTCTATACCTACTACACATGGTGGTACTAATTTGCATTGGGCTGCCGGAGACCATATCATATTTTTATCCTATCACGATGGATGGCCACATTTGTATGCGATCTCAGCAGGTGGTGGACAAGAGGTTTTATTGACTCCAGGAGAATTTATGTGTGAACATATTCAACTCAGCAGTGATAAAAAGCAATTAACGTTTAGTGCCAATACTGGTCCGGAAAAATTGGATCTTGAACGAAGACATGTCGCAAGGGTAAGTGTAGATAAACCTGACTTGCAAGTATTGACCCCAGGGCAAGGAGTCGAATGGGCTCCCATGTTTACAGATGATGGAAATACGGTGGCTTTCATAAGCGCTACTGCACAACGACCTCCTTCACCAGCTATTTTAAAGTTAACGGGCGATGATAGAAACAAAATTCGATTGCTAAATAGTGAGGTGATAGGCTCTGATTTTCCTAAAGAAAAACTAGTAATCCCTCAACAAGTAATCTTCACCGCACCGGATGGGGTAAAAGTCCATGCCGATTTATTTATGCCAGTAGGGGGTTTATCAAAAAAACCAGCTATAGTGTATATCCACGGTGGACCACCCAGGCAAATGTTATTGGGTTGGCATTATTCCGATTATTACTCCAATGCTTATGCATCCAATCAATATTTAGCAAGCTTGGGATTCGTCGTATTGTCTGTGAATTATCGATTGGGCATAGGATATGGCTATGAGTTTCATCAACCTGCTCGTGGAGGTATATCAGGAGCTTCTGAATATCAGGATATCAAAGCGGCCGGAGAATGGTTAGCCA
>JAYSTG010000426.1:0-3424 GCA_043719965.1 Saprospiraceae bacterium
ATACCTGCACGCGCTATTTCTATCCCATTGATGTATGCTACGAATGCATCATCAAAATCGATACTTAATATTGCTTCGCTGATCTTTGAAGTATCAGCAACAACAAATGATTTTCGTAAGTAAAGAGCATAACAAGAATCTATGATAGTCGCATCATCTCCGTCGCCATATCCAAATCCGCCCATTCCAGTTTTCCACGCAATGTCATCATAGACCACCACTCTCCAAAACGTATTGGGCTCACTATTTCCTACTAAGTATTTCCAGGTATCATTACTAAAAACGGCAGTTTCCCAATGATCTATAGTTTGGGCTATTAATTCCCTGTTCATTAGAAACGTGGACAATACTAAAAATGCAAATTTTCTCATTGATGCTTATTTTTGGTATGCTGAAAAAAGGGAATTTATTTTTATAAATTTTGTCTACCCCGAGTATTGAGCGCTATCCTATGAAACCAATTTTCTTATGACTTCCATCGCAAAAAGGTTTATTTTCACTATGCCCACATCTACACAAGGAAGCTTTTTGTTTTAATTCTTCGGTGCCGTCTGATTTTTTGATAATCATAGGTTGCGTGATTCTTAGTGGCCCATTAGGTATGATCGTGATTTCTACTGGATCCCGATCGTCTGTCGGTGTCAAGAGATCAGTGGTGGGTGCATCATTGATCTTGAAACTTAATGCTCCGGAAGGACAAGCTTTTACTTGATTCACAATTAAAGCGCTTTCAGCGGCGGTGATATCAATCCAAGGTCTCCTTCTGGGATCAAATACTTTGGGAAGGCTACGAAAACAAAGTGCTGAATGTATACATTTTTCTGGCTCCCAGATTACGGTGATCTCTTGATTGGAATATTCTTTTTTCATCAGGTTAGATCTTAATTTTTGATTAGAAGTAAATTTACGATATATAACGGAGTACTAAAGTTAATTCAACAGAATGTACGAATACATTTCATTTCGGATGGAGGGCCGATGTTTTGGTAAAAACATTTTCGAAACCCCAGGGAAATTCATCCAGATTTGCATCTGTAGCTAAAAACAATAAAATATCATAAGCCCTGACTAAAGAATCTCGATTCATCTGAGTAGTATTGATAGTAGCGGAGTCGGTAAGGGAATTTTTAAAGAACTTTTTATTGTAATATAAAAAATCTAAGTTGCGGGATACATGATTTAAAAGCTCGCACTCTGCTATTCCAAACCAATAGCTATCGCCTACAATTAAGACAGATGGTAGTTTGCTACCTATTGACTCGTGATAGTGTATTTTGCCTCTGCCCATTGGAAATGGTTGAGGTTTCCATATTAAATTTAATGCAAGACCTATGTCTTCATCCCGCTTTAGAGACTGAGTGGTTAAAGTAATTGGATCGTAATCGAACTTAGGGAGTTTCCAGGTGTGATGACTATCCAAATATCTAATTAGGCTATCAGCAGCTAAAGTAGCGCCATAAGTGCTCCAATGGATTCCGGTTTTTGGAAATAATGGATAGGGCTGAGTAATGCTATCCCGCATTTGTTCAAACCATTGCCGAAAATTTATATGTCGTACTCCTGCTTGATTCAAGTAGTATTTAAATCCATTGTAATTAGTACCCACAGGTTCTATTTCAATATTTTTTGGAAGATATTTATTGGAATAGCTTGCTTTGCCAGGGGCCAATAATACCAGCATCGTTTTACTTTGTTTCTCTAGAGTGTCTTGTAAATCCTTTAGCTTAGTTGCCAGACTATCTATGGAATCCATGCCTAAAAAATCTTTTCCAGTAACGGCATCGATATAGGGTCTAGTAAACAAATAGCCTTCTTTTCCTTCTACAACATCCTGTGCATACCCTCTTCGAAACAAAGACCATCCCAATTGATTTCTCAATCGAACAAGCATGTTTCTAAACCCGATATTTTCAGCGATCCAGATTTCAGCATGTTCTTGAAAATCTCGATTTAAAAAATTTTTGATATCGAAAACTGGCTTTTCTATTGGAATATAATGGCCATCCAATTTATTTGCCGTTTTCCAAAATATCGATTTTCTCACCATAGGTCCCAATAACAGTATCAATATGACGCAGAAGACTATTTTATATTTTAGATTGGTTATTTCCATTAAAATCGAAAATATATGAATGGATTAAAATTAGAGGCAGTGACATATGCCAAAGCTATGATGTATAATATCATCATGACTGCAGTGACCCAGGCTTGTCGATAAAAAGATAATCCCCCGTGATAAATAAGGGCTTGAATTTTTTGGCCTGGAGTAAGAATACAAAACCATGAAAAAACAAATGCTATACTCATCATCGGAATCACATCATGTTGTAAAATCACACTATCTGATGAAGCGCCGCCGATAAACATGACCTTCAATACATCCCTTAGTTTTCCGATAGATTCAATCCTAAATATTACCCAACTCAAAGTCACGAGTAGAAAGATGAAACATATTCGAACAAGCTTGGGAAAGTAATGATACCATTTTAGCAAAATCATACGTTCCAACACCATCATCAACCCATGAGTGAGTCCCCATAAAACAAAATTCCAAGATGCTCCATGCCATAAGCCGGATACAAGGAATACTACCCAAAGATTGAAATACATTCGAGCATTGGAGACTCGATTGCCTCCTAATGGTAGGTACAAATAATTACGCATCCAATTGCCCAGACTGATATGCCATCTTCGCCAAAAATCAGTGACACTATCTGCTATATAAGGATTATTAAAGTTTTCTGGAAGTTTAAACCCCAGCATTTTTGCCAAACCAAGCGCCATGTCACTGTACCCCGAAAAATCAAAATAAATTTGAAAAGAATATGCAAAAGCTGCTAACCATGCTGTACTTGTAGTCAATGACGAAGGCTCTACTAAGTCTACGGTTACAACATAAGCGCCTATACTATTTGCTATAATTGCTTTTTTCCCCAGGCCAATACAAAAGCGATGAAACCCTGAAATTCTGTGGTGAAATGAATCATGCTCGGATCTATCGATGATCTGATCCGCTATTTCATTATAGCGTACGATGGGACCTGCAACCAACTTAGGAAACATAAAGATATATAAGAGGTAATCCTTGAAGCGATGGAGCGGAGCATGGATACCGCGATAAACATCCATTACATAGGTGATGGTTTCAAAAGTATAAAACGAGATACCTAGCGGTAAAAATAATTTTACCATAGGCATGTTCTTCAAACCTATCAAGGTGCATAGTGTATTTACATTTTCAATAAAAAAATTAAAGTATTTACAATATAGGAGTAAGCCAAGGTTCACTGCCAGGGAGAGTAGTAAATAAGTTTTTCGCTTAACAGGTGAAGAACTATGAAACAAGAGCCCTACGAGATAAAAATCTAAAGCTGTGGTGCCTATAAGCACAAAAATAAATCTCGGCGCTCCCCAGGCATAAAAA
>JAYSTG010000427.1:0-9523 GCA_043719965.1 Saprospiraceae bacterium
GCATCACCCACACGAAGACTTCCATTTTGTACCAAGAGTTTGGTCACGTAACCTCGACCTTTATCCAGTGAAGCTTCTATCACCGTACCTGAAGCTAGACGATCTGGATTAGCTTTAAGGTTGAGGATTTCTGCTTCGAGCAGGATTTTCTCCATCAATTTATCTACATTCAATCCACTACGTGCAGAGATATCTTGTGATTGTATGGTACCACCCCATTCCTCTATTAATAAATTCATAGAGGCCAGTTCTTGTTTGATTCTATCGGGAGAGGCTCCGGCTTTGTCTATTTTATTTATTGCAAATACGATGGGTACATTGGCTGCTTGAGCATGAGAGATAGCTTCTTTTGTCTGTGGCATTACACTATCATCTGAAGCGATGATGATGACAGCTACATCCGTCATCTTAGTACCTCTGGCCCGCATCGCCGTGAAGGCTTCGTGGCCAGGAGTATCCAGGAATGTTATTTGCTTTTCACCAAGTTTTACTTCGTATGCGCCGATATGTTGTGTGATTCCTCCAGCCTCTCCAGATACTACATTTGCACTACGGATATAGTCGAGCAACGAGGTTTTACCATGATCTACGTGTCCCATGACCGTAACGATAGGAGCCCTTGGTACCAGGCTTTCCGGTGTATCTTCTTCTTCATCTCCTACATCAGTGGAGTCTTCGGCAGATACGAAATTTACTTTATGGCCAAACTCCTCTGCGACCAGTTCGATAATCTCCGCATCCAATCGTTGATTGATGGATACTATGACTCCCAGATTCATACAGGTCATGATGATCTGCGCTGGTTTTACATTTAATAAGGAAGCCAGCTCTGACACGGTCATGAACTCGGTCACTTGTATATCGGTTGTCGATTGAGCCGCTGTTTCAGTCTCTATTTTTTCTCTTATCCTGGATCTATTATCTCTTCTGATTTTTTGTCGTCTGCTCTTAGTATTTGAACCTAGACGAGCCATCGTCGCGCGAATCTGATCATCAATCTCTTTTTGAGATATTTCTTTGACTTCACCACTGGGTCGACTGCCTTGGCCTGGACCTCCTCGTTGTAAACCGCCAGGGTGATGACCTGTACCGGTACCCGGAGTGGGCCCTGATGGTTCCACTTTTTTTCGTTTTCGTTTTCGTTTCTTTCTTAGTTCTTCATCTGATGAAGCAACGAGTTTCTTTTTCTTCGCTTCTTCATCTGAGATTACTGGTTCTTCTTTTTTCTTTTTGGAGAATTTATCGGTATCGATTTTCCCCATGATCTTCAACCCTTTCAATTGAGGAGTTTCAGCTCTATGTAGGTCTTCACCAGGTAGAGTAGGTATTTCTTCAATCACCTCTGGCTTTTTAGGAACTGCGATTGGTGCTTCAACTGGGGCTACTATAGACTCCTGGACAGGGTTGATCTCTTCTTCTTTCTTTTTCTTTTTTGGTTCAAGATCAATCTTGTTTATTACTTTGATTTTCGGTAATTCAGGAGTATTCCTCGGTAAGGCTGTAGATACTTGGACAGGATTGGTTTCTATAGGTGGTGGAGTGGCAACTATGGGTTTCGGCGCTTTTGCCTCAACCACGAGGGTTGGCGAAATGATTACTGGCGGTGTCGGAGCATGGACAAGCGTGCTTTCTTTCTTTATGGCTTGTGAGGCGCTGGCTTTGCCGATGATGAGTGCCTCAGCTTTTTCTTTTACAGCCATAGACGAGCTAAACTCCTTAGAAAGCTCTTCAAGCATCTCATCAGAGATCTTAGCATTCGGTTTGTTTTCCACCACAAAACCTTTCTTCTGCAAAAATTCTATAATAGAACTCGTGCCGATATTAAATTCCGAAGCTGCTTTTACTAAATTCTTAGCCATAATTTATTTTTCTATCACCAATATGCTGTACCTACCACGATATACCAGTATTAACTTGCCTGATCTTCTTCCATCTCACTTGCCAATATCTTCAATATATCATCCACAGTCTCTTCTTCGAGATCTGATCTACGGATTAATTCTTCCCGACTAAGGGTCAATACGCTTCGAGCAGTATCACATCCAATGCCTTTAAGCGTATCGATGATCCATGCTTCGATCTCATCAGAAAATTCGTCCAGATCTACATCATCGATCTCCGTGCCTTCTTCTGTATCGCGATAGACATCGATTTCGAATCCGGTCAGCTTGCTGGCTAGTTTGATATTCGAACCACCTTTGCCTATTGCTAATGATACTTGGTCAGGCTTGAGATATACTGAAGCTCTTTTGTTGGGTTCGTCAATCTCTATTTTAGTCACCTTCGCAGGTGTCAGTGCTCTTTGGATATAAAGCGTTGTATTATTGGTAAAGTTGACAATATCAATATTTTCATTGCGGAGCTCACGTACGATACCATGTATTCTGGATCCCTTCATTCCGACGCACGCACCCACCGGATCGATTCGATCATCATAGGATTCTACTGCTACTTTAGCCCGTTCACCCGGGATTCTTACTATGTTTTTAATGGTGATCAACCCATCTTCTATCTCAGGTACTTCATGCTCCATGAGTTTTTCTAGGAATGCGCTGTCCGTACGAGATATAATGATGGACGGCAGGTTGTTTTTCATAATTACTTCCTTGATTACGCCACGTACCATATCGCCTTTACGAAAATGATCAGCCTTAATCATTTCAGATTTAGGCAGCACCAGTTCATGGCCAGTCGTATCATCTAAGACCAGGATTTCTTTTGGCAATACTTGATTCACTTCACCAAGTATGATTTCGCCTTTGCGTTCAGAATATTTTTGAAAGACCTCATCTTTTTCCAATTCCAGGATCCTGGAGATCAGGGTCTGGCGAGCTGCCATGATAGAGCGACGGCCAAAATCTTCCAATTCGAGTTTGGCATAACACTCTTCACCTACATCGTAGTCTGGGTCTATTTCTCTTGCTTCGGTCACAGAAATTTCATTGTTAGGATCGGAAACCTCTCCATCAGGAACGATCTGGCGCTTATGCCACAATTCCAAATCACCTTTTTGTGTATTTACGATCACATCAAAGTTTTCATCCGTTCCGTATTTCTTTTTGATTAGAGTACGAAATACATCTTCCATCACTCGCATGAGTGTAGGCCTGTCTATATTTTTTCCGGCTTTAAACTCTGAAAAAGTTTCAACTAAATTGATCATGGATCAGAATTTTATTTGAATAAAAGTTTTAATAATATCATCGATTAATATAATTGTATCTATTGTTTTTTTGACCTTTTTTTTATTTTCTCGTTCTATTATCTCCTGACTGACTGTGATCATATCTGATTTGACCTCTGTGAGTTTCCCTTCTATGATTTTTTCATTCAGAAGGTGTACAGTCACATCTCGGCCAATGTTTTTAATGTATTGCCGATGCAATTTTAATGGTCGGTCAAGGCCCGTAGAAGAAACCTCCAGTCGATAAGCATCTTTGATCAGATCTGCCTCTTCTATTTTGCGTCCCAGCCATCTACTGATCTGAGTGCACATATCTAGATTCAACTTATCATCACTATCCAGAAATATTTCAAGTTTATGAGCGTAGTGAAAAATGTCTACCACAAAACAATTCCTGAAGCTTTCTTCAGACAGTTTTTCCTCTAACCAGGATTTAATAGTCTCTTCGATTAACATATAGGCTTAAAATACAGAAGGGAACTTTTGAGTTCCCTTCAGATTTCTTTTACAACACGGTGCAAAGATAATATTTAATCCCCAATCCTGCAATAAGTTGTATGGGAATGTATCTAACATATTCATGTGGACAAATTTGGTACTTTAGGCGACCCCATGGATACCGACCTGGATTGTTTCCAAAGTTTTTGGCTAAACAAAGCTTATTTTTGCCTTCATCATGGAAGTAAGATCTCTCTTGGCCAGGGCTTTAAATCAGGAATGGTTGAGTATAGATGAAGGGGCCTTTTTATTTCGAAATGCAAGTCTGGGTGAATTGATGGCGGTAGGAAATTCTTTGCGTAAAAAGAAAGTACCTGGAAACCAAGTGACCTGGATCATAGATCGCAATAGTAATACGACAAATGTCTGCGTGGCGAATTGTAAATTTTGTAATTTTTATAGAGTTCCAGGCCATGCTGAATCTTATATCACTTCATTGGAAGAATATAAGGTCAAGATCGATGAACTTTTTAAATTTGGAGGCGAACAATTGCTCTTACAAGGAGGGCATCATCCTGACCTGGGATTAGATTATTATACCCAACTTTTCAGGGATTTAAAAAAGCTTTATCCAAACTTAAAACTCCATGCTCTGGGTCCACCAGAAATAGCGCACATTTCAAAAATATCTGGTACTACGCATACTCAGACGCTGCAAACATTAAAAGAAGCTGGTCTTGATTCTTTCCCAGGTGCAGGAGCTGAGATCCTGGTAGATCGGGTCCGTAATCTGATCGCTAAAGGGAAATGTCTTTCCGGTGAGTGGTTAGATGTCATGCGGGCAGCCCATCGACTTGAGTTGACGACTTCTGCAACCATGATGTTTGGTACAGTCGAGACTATTGAGGAGCGAATGGAACATTTATCCCTTATCCGACAGGTCCAGTCTGAAAAACCCGATGGTGCCGTGGGTTTTCTTGCTTTTATACCCTGGCCTTTTCAGGATGAAGGCACCTTACTACAACGAATTAAACGAGCTAAAAATGAAACTACGGGAGAAGAATACATCCGTATGATAGCTCTGAGTAGAATCATGCTGCCTAATGTATGCAATATTCAAGCATCCTGGCTCACTATTGGTAAAGCTATTGCTCAGATTTGTCTGCATGCCGGGGCTAATGATTTCGGCAGTATCATGATCGAAGAAAATGTGGTCAGTGCGGCCGGCGCTCCTTATCGATTCACAGCGGATGGTATTCAGGCAGCCATTCGCGAAGCTGGCTTTGTCCCTCAATTAAGAGATCAGCAATATCAATATCGAGCCTTACCAGCTCATATTCAGCAGCAGCAAAATATTCCAGCCCAAATGAAGGTAAACTGAATGTAATCAGCCAAAAGTGACTAATAAATTTAATTATTGGCTGATTATATGTATAGTTACAGCCAAATTTAAATAAATTATAGTATATTTGGCTGATCGTATGAATGAATTAATCATAGGTAGGAAACGAGAGTTAGCACAATTTGAGTCAATAGCTGCAAGTAAAAAATCTGAATTCGTGGCCGTATATGGCCGAAGACGAGTGGGCAAGACTTTTTTGATCAAAGAATTCTTTGCATACAAATTTGATTTTCAAATGACCGGGCTAGCCAATGCCAGTACGGATCAACAATTGTTTAACTTTCATACTACCATAGCCAGACAATCGAATAAAGTATATCCTGAACAACCTAACAACTGGTTAATCGCATTTCAAAGACTCATAGATCATGTCGAAGGAATAAAACAGGATCGAAAAAAAATAATCTTTATCGATGAAATGCCTTGGTTTGACACGCCGGCATCAGATTTTATTATGGGACTTGTGCATTTTTGGAATGGCTGGGCGCTCAATCGAAAAGATATTTTACTCATCGTATGTGGTTCTGCGGCATCCTGGATGATCAATAATTTGATCAATAATCACGGAGGATTGCACAACAGGGTGACCCAGAAAATGAAAGTCAATGCGTTCAATCTGTGTGAAGCCGAGGAGATGTTAGAAAGTAAGGGTTGTGTATTCGATAGGCTACAGATCATCGAGCTATATATGGCTATGGGAGGGATACCCTATTACATTGAAGCGGTCAAACCAGGATGGAGCGCTGCTCAAAACATACAGCAATTGTTTTTTGATGAAGCTGGATTGTTACAAAACGAATTTTTTAATTTGTATCGGTCCTTATTCAAAAAGCATGAGGTCTATGAGAAAGTGGTAGAGACGCTCTCCACCAAGACCAGCGGATTAAACAGAGGTGAAATATCGAAGCTCTCAAAAATTGCTTCGGGAGGTACATTGACAAAAGTCTTAAAGGAGTTGGAAGAAAGTGGGTTTATCAGCACCTACCAATCATTGGACAAAAAACAAAAAAATACAATTTATAGACTTTCTGATTTTTATACTTTTTTCTATTTTAAATTTCAACAAAGCGGTGAGTATGGAAGCGATGGATCGTGGATGAATATGTTAGATAATCCGATGCATCGTGTATGGCAAGGATTTACTTATGAACAAATCTGTCTGAGCCATGGATATCAAATCAAGAAAGCCCTGGGGATACAAGGCATTCTATCCAATGAACTAAGCTGGAGAGGCAGTATCGAAGATAAGTCTGTTCAAATCGACCTATTGATAGATCGTAGAGATCAAGTGATAAATCTATGTGAGATAAAATTTTCTATAAATAAGTTTACGATCGACGCTCAATATGCTGAAAATCTTCGTAATAAAATAAGTGTATTTAAGCAAGTATCAAAAACAAAGAAATCTGTTTTTCTTACATTGATCACGACCTACGGCATAGAAAATAATAAATATGTCGGTGGGTTAGTTCAAAATCAGATTACGATGGACGATTTATTTGCCCCTTAAGGAAAACAAGGATTTACTTGAATATTTCCGATAATTGGAATTCGATTTTTAACGCGAGATCTATCAATAGCTCATCATTGTGAAAAAAATGATAAGTATCGACCGATTCGTACACTAGGATCGCTTGAATGTCTGGAATAACTATCCAGCACGATTTGACTCCAAAATTGAAATACTGTTCTAGTTTTTCTACCATATCTCTGGTACTTTGAGATGGGGATTGGATTTCTACAATGAGTAATGGTGCATCATTGCGTCGTGCAGGATCATTCCTAAAGTCTAATTCGCCCATAGGGTATAAGACCAAATCAGGGGTGCTAAAATCAGGAAGGGTATTTAATGATACTTCACTTGCAATTCTGTATTTCTCAATATATTTAGCCAATCGAATGATTAGATTAGCTTGAAGAACTCCATGTATAAATGTAGGCATAGGCTTATTGCGTTCAATTTCGTAAGCAGTAAGAATTTTTTCAGTAGCAGTTTCCAATTCGTGTATTTTTAATAAATACAAATATAACGGAAAGTAAGAATTTGAACTTTGAAATTTATCTGCATAGCTGCACTACTTTTTCTTTTGGCCATTGATCAATTCATTTACTTTTGATATCATGTTGATATATATAAAATCAATTCCCGATTTAATGAGGCCGCTAATTATGCAGATAGACTCAGGCTTTCAAGTTATAACGTACTTTATAGAGGAAATAAAAATATCGAAAATGAGACTAAAAATACCTGCGTTCTAAATTATTGATTACTATGATCAATTTTTTGTAAGGGAACCCACAATCTGCCTTCAGCCGAGGATCATTCTTATTAAAGCAGCTTACAGGTTTTAATATTTACGAAGCTGCATATCGAACCTAATTGATCATCCAAACAACTCACTCAATGCATCATTGACCTTACTAAACCCGGCGATTTTGATTTTGTACTTTGATTTTGAGATACCTTTAAGATTATTGGAAGGTACTATGATCTTACCGAAGCCCAGTCGCTCTGCTTCTTGAATCCGTTGCTCGATACGACCTACTGCTCGGATCTCTCCACTCAGCCCGATCTCCCCGGCGAATGCTATATTTTTTGGTATGGCAATATCTTGCATAGAAGATACCAAGGCTACCACGACAGCCATATCCAGACCAGGGTCGGTGATTTTGAGACCACCGGCGATGTTTAGAAATACATCGAAGGATGAAAATCGAAGACCAACTCTCTTCTCTAATACGGCAAGTAACATGCTCATACGCCGAATATCATAGGTGGTCGCAGATCGTTGAGCAGTGCCATATATCGCAGTGCTGACCAGCGCTTGTACTTCTAATAGGACTGGTCGCATACCTTCCATAGTCGCGCAGACGGCGCTTCCACTCAGATTTTCCTCTGATTGGGACAGCAATATTTCCGACGGGTTTTCGATTTCACGTAGTCCGGTGGATTGCATTTCATAGATCCCCATCTCGTCTGTGGATCCAAACCGATTTTTTCTCGTGCGAAGGATACGATAAGCATGGAGGGCATCTCCTTCAAATTGAAGTACGACATCGACGATATGCTCCAGTACTTTGGGGCCGGCGATCAGTCCTTCTTTATTGATATGCCCTATCAGTATAAACGGTATACCCGTGGACTTGGCGTATTTTTGAATCTCTACAGTACATTCCCGCACCTGAGTGACACTGCCTTGAATGGAATCCACATTTGGAAGAGACAGGGTCTGAATAGAATCGATGATGACCAGATCTGGTTGTAGTATTTTGATTTCATCCAACACTACAGACAGGTCGGTTTCAGTAAGGATAAAGCAATTATCATGTTTGATACCAATCCTATCTGCACGCATTTTTATCTGTACTTCACTTTCTTCTCCAGAGACATAGAGCACTTTGACTTTTATATTCAGTGCAAGCTGCATCATGAGTGTGGATTTACCTATACCAGGCTGTCCACCGATTAGTATCAAGGAGCCCACGACTATTCCGCCACCAAGTGCTCGGTTAAATTCCTGGTCAGGAGTGGTCAATCTTTTTTCGCCGGAGTGCACGATCGATACCAGAGGTACAGGCTTTGAGTGAGTTCTTTGCGCTCTATGCTGTTTTTCGAGATTAGTGGCTTTACTGGGGGTTTCGATGATTTCTTCGATGTAGGTATTCCATTCGCTGCAGGATGGGCAATGTCCTATCCACTTCGGGCTAGTAACGCCACAGTTCGTGCATGTAAAGATTTTTTTGAGCTTCATATCCTAGGGTTTTCCCGGAGGTAAAAAAAATTTTTTAATTTTTTGTGACTTATAGTTTGACCCGCGTCAAATACATGTCTACAAGATGGAATAAAGATTTCAATTTAGGCAATTAAATTATAGAAGGCTCAAGTCGTAAGACTTGTTGACTTCATAAATTGGTTTTTTGGGGTTTATACAGGGTGCTTTGCTGTTTACCAGTTGAGGTGCCCTGTTTTTTTTGTAGTCATCTCTATATCTGTCCACACCTTTTAAAGAATTATCTAGTCTCTAAGCTTTTATTGGCTTGAGCCTCCAGAATCTCAGGATCTGATTTAAGCATTTTCAACAAACTCGCTTCCTGACCTGGCAACACCATAGCAGTGACCATCCAATATTGTCCGCTGGCAGGGTCCAATCGTTTACCTAGCATGAGTTTGAATTCGTCAAAGCGTTGCAGTACGCCAGCAATATTTTTGCCTTCTTTCAATTGAATAATAAATTCCTTTTTTTCTCGAAGGTCATTAAATTTTTCCCATTGACCATAGATTACGATGTGATCTAAACTATCAGCCATTTTTTGTAAAGGGTCAGGAAATTGAAAATTGGTAAATATTTTTTTCACTGGTGTTGAATTATATATGAAAGTCGTAGCCGGTGCATCCGCTATGGGTTCTCTATATTCCTCGTGATAGGAGGATAGGTTCAAGCCCTTTAGTTGCGATTTCAAGGCTTTCAGCGCTGACTTGGAGATTTGTCTCGTATAGG
>JAYSTG010000428.1:0-3419 GCA_043719965.1 Saprospiraceae bacterium
TTTTTTACGGCTAAAAGCAGATTTTATCTTTATGTCGTGTTTATCTCTTGACGGTGGCAAGTGACTATTCTTACTGTTTTGATTTAATTGCCTTCTTAATTCCTTATTCTCTTGCTCAAGGCTTGATACCTTCATTCTAAGTTGGGCATTCTCTAGCCGAAGTGATGTTACTTCTTCACGAAGTGATTTAATCTCCTCCTGTGATTTGAGGAATAATTGTAATATGTGTTTATTATGTTCGATAACTTTGTTTGTTCTTTTCAAGTTATCATTACTCAAGGTTTGGTATGTTAAAAGTACACCTTTTATTTCATATATGCAAATCTTTAATATATTTGACCTAAGTAGTTACGTATATTTATTGTTTTTAAAGTAGGTCGAAAGCAAAACTTTGGTTTCATCAATATTATATACAAGAGATGAAGGAAAATATTGATCGAGTACCAGTTTATTTGCTATTTTGATCTCTGATAATGTTTCTTTACCTAGTGTGGTTTTTTTTAAATTCTTTGAAAACAAGTTGAATGTTTTTAAATAAATATTCTTTAATCCATACCACGGAATATATGAAGAGAGTTTATACATTCCAAAATAAGAATCGCGATTTTTTTTAACAATGGAAAACAAGAATGAATCGACTTTCATATAATATTCAGATTCATCTAAATAGTTTATATTATCAATATTAGCAAGTTTTAATGAATCTTCAAACGATTTAAAATGAGACTTTTCGCCATTTGACTTCGAATTAGAAATTAATACGATTTGATTGTCTTTAATTTTTAAATTGAGTGTCTGAATACCTGGATCAAGGAAAAACATATTAGATTCAATACTGTCATTTAAACGGAGAAAAATCGTTTCAGTTTGATCAATATAGCCATTAAATATAAATGAATTATTATTCAAGATTGCCGTATCAATAGTGAGCGTATTTTTAGAATTTATTGTGTGAATCCTTACTAACCCGCTTGCAGGTTCCTTTATCATTCCCAAAACTGAAAATGATTGTTGTTGGCAAAATATCATTGAAATTTGAATCCAATATGCCCCGCAGTATAATACCAGTCTTTTTAAAATCATATGTAAATATTAGAAAAAAGCAGATCAATTTAAGTAAATTAATCTGCTTTTGTTGTTCACTAACACATTTGACACTTTTTTACACTTGGACCAGTAGTTCCACAATCGAAACAGCAATATCGAACATCTCCACAATCAGCTTTGACTGTGCAAACGGATCCACAAGTAGCACCGCCACTACCCGCCATAATCCCCTTCATTTCTATCCTACTCATTTTACCCTGCATATTAGCAAGGCTCATTTTTACGATTTTCATGATAATTAAATTTTAAAATTAAAACATTTGATTGAATACCAACAGCTTAAAGTATCATTGGTGTTTGACTGGTTCAGTCTGGTAAACCGTTAATTGCAGTACGGTACGGTTGAGTCGCACTGTTCGGAATTAGCAAATGGTCTTTATATATCGTTATAGCTTGAGCACTATAAAAACCTATTGCAATTCATTCCGATTCTTTTTATGTTCTTGTAAGACGAAGCAGCCTCAAGATAGGGCTTTGGACGATTATAAGGACTTGTTACGAAACGGACTGGAGTAGTATAAATGACATACTAGGTGTACCAGTAGCCTAGAGGCAGTCCTTTAATGTTCTTGAGCAGGTGGCCATATTTTGGGGCGATAAAATCCGACAAAAGAAGCCTCTACTCAATCGCAGCGATTAAGTAATTCCTTTTTCTTTTAGTATACCTGTTGATCCTTTATGGTATGTAGTTATCAGATTTTGACTCGCGGTTAATCCCGTCCCGAAATAATCGGGATGAGAATGAATTATTTCTTTCATCATCATCTTTCATAAATAATTCATTCTTCAATGACGAGGCACGCTCGCCATTAGGAGTTAAACTCCTCATACCTCGGATCGTTCATAGATCCCGAAGCCTCGGGACTAAAGAACGATTTCGGTTAAAAAGCAGGTTTTCCACGGCTTCTTATTTCAAAGACTGACCTTAGTGTTCCATTCCACAGTATGAGTGAATCGAGTAGCATCAGTTTCCTATGTTGCATTTTTTGCAAACTGTGATATCCACTCCGGTACTGATCCAAACTCTCAAGTATGCGAGGGTATGGCATGATCTTAATTGCAGATTATTAAAAAGGGTAAAATGGGAGAGTGGACTGTACAAATATGCGGCACTCACTTACAGAATATTAAAAAAACGGGGTTAAATTTGACTGCATAAAAAAGTAACAAATGGAAAATAACATTGTAAAACTGCACCGAGTTTTTGCAGCACCTGTAGAAAAAGTATTTAAAGCATTCAAAGATGCAGATGCAATGGCTTCTTGGTTGCCACCTTATGGATTTGTATGTACAGTGCATAGGTTGGACTTTAAAATTGGTGGTTTTTACAAAATGACATTTACAAATTTTACCACTGGCAGCACACATTCCTTTGGTGGTGAATATTTAGAAATTCAACTTCATGAGTTACTAAAATATACTGACCAATTTGATGACCCAAATTTGCCAGGACAAATGATTACAACCATAGAATTTAAAAAAGTTTTGTGTGGTACAGAACTTTTTGCAACACAGGAAGGAATACCTGATGCAATACCCACGGAAATGTGTTATTTAGGGTGGCAAGAATCCTTAGACAAATTAAAACGGTTGGTAGAACCCCATATTCCAGATGCCTAAGAACTATAAGGGTAAAGAGGGTTATTAGAGTTAGCCTTAATTACTTTTGTACTTTTGAAATCTTATCATGAAACGCATACCGATTCACTCATAGGCTATATATGAAAAAACACATTAATGATCTGTCGAGCTAGGAATACATACAATAAATCATTTTTCATTAGATATACTAAACTCATGAAGTCCGGAGTTATGATTGCAACTTCATTAATACTGGTATTCACAAGCCATCTTAATGCTCAAAACCTGATTCGCAATTCCGGATTCGAAGAGAAACGATCCTGTCCTCAGCTGTTGAGTGATTTTGAAGAAACTGTACTAAGATGGTACAATCCTACCAATGGAACTCCCAACTATTACCATGCCTGTGCTGCAGGTAGCCCTGTAGGAGTACCTGATAATTTTTTTGGAAGTAAAAATGCCGTGGAAGGTCAGGCGTATGTTGGTATCATGCAGACAAACCTCAATAGAGAGTATATCGGCACACAACTCACTCAATCTTTGAAGGCTGGCAAAACCTATCTTTTACAATTTTATAGTTCGGTGATTTTTAAGGGTCGCACCTGTCATATCAATGCTATAGATTTTTTATTCTCAAGTGATTCAGTGACCGATTATGCTCCAAGGTCTTATATGACGCAAAAGCCTACATTTACTGTACCTGTCAAATATTCCAATGATGATTGGGTCCC